>CAMDQL010000005.1 GCA_945905915.1 Flavobacterium psychrophilum | reverse complement strand
CCCATTTCTCAAACCACTTGGAATGCTTTAAAAGAGAATACAGTTCAACAACTTTCTGGAAAAAAACTATATGTAGTGGATGCGTTTTGTGGCGCAAATGAAGATACTCGTTTAAAAGTACGGTTTATTATGGAAGTGGCTTGGCAAGCACATTTTGTAAAAAACATGTTCATTCGTCCTACAGATGCTGAATTAGAAAACTTTGGCGAACCAGATTTTGTAGTGATGAACGGTTCTAAAACATCTTTTAAAGATTACGCTGCTCACGGATTAAATTCGGAAGTATACGTTGCGTTTAATTTAACCGAAAAAATTCAATTGATTGGTGGAACTTGGTATGGTGGCGAAATGAAAAAAGGTTTGTTTTCTATGATGAACTATTATTTACCACTTAAAGGTATGGCTTCTATGCACTGTTCTGCTAATAAAGGTGCAGCTGGAGATGTAGCGGTATTTTTTGGATTATCTGGAACTGGAAAAACAACCTTATCTACAGATCCAAAACGCGAGTTAATTGGCGATGATGAGCACGGATGGGACGATTCGGGAGTGTTTAATTTTGAAGGTGGCTGTTATGCTAAAACCATTGATTTGAGTGCTGAAAATGAGCCAGATATCTTCGGAGCTATCAAAAAAGACGCTCTTTTAGAAAATGTAACGTTAGACGCCTCAGGAAAAATTGATTTTAAAGACGGTTCGGTTACGCAAAACACACGTGTTTCTTATCCTATTTACCATATTGATAATATTGTTCGCCCGGTTTCAAAGGCAGGACACGCTACCAAAGTTATTTTCTTAACAGCAGATGCATTCGGAGTAATGCCTCCAGTTTCTAAATTAACACCTGAGCAAACAAAATATTACTTCTTATCTGGGTTTACTGCAAAATTAGCGGGCACAGAAAGAGGAGTAACCCAACCAGAACCAACTTTTTCGGCTTGTTTTGGAAAAGCATTTTTATCCTTACATCCTACTAAATATGGCGAGGAATTGGTTAAAAAAATGGAGCAACACAACGCCACTGCCTACATGGTCAACACGGGCTGGAATGGAACAGGAAAACGTATTTCAATTAAAGACACTAGAGCAATTATTGATGCAATTTTAGAGGGTTCTATCGAAAAGGCAGAAACAAAAATAATTCCAGTATTCAACTTTGAAGTGCCAACTGCTTTACATGATGTAAATCCTGCTATTTTAGATCCAAGAGATACGTATGCTGACGCAACGCAATGGCAAACTAAGGCCGATGACTTAGCTTCAAGATTTGTTAAAAACTTTGTCCAATATACTGATAACGAAGAAGGTAAAAACCTAGTTGCTGCTGGTCCGCAATTAGGATAATCGAAATAGTATTTCACAAAAAAGTCCCGAAATTTTCGGGACTTTTTTTATATACCATTAATTATTTTCCTTTATTGGCTTCGGCTACATACTTTTCAAGCGCACCAGTCATAGAAGGTGTTCCTGGGCTAGGCGCCATAATATCTATACGTAATCCGTGTTCTAATGCTTCTTTTTGAGTAGTACTTCCAAAAACAGCTATTCGAGTATTGTTTTGTTTAAAATCTGGAAAATTCATAAACAATGATTTAATTCCTGTTGGACTAAAAAAGGCCAACACATCATAATAAACGTCTTTCAAATCTGACAAATCACTCATTACTGTTTTATAGAAAGTTCCTTTAGTCCAATCTACTTTCAATGCATCAAGTGTTGGCGGAACATCAGCATTCAATTGATCTGAAGAAGGTAATAAGAATTTTTCGTCTTTGTATTTTTTTATCAATGGAGATAAATCGGCAAAATCTTTTTGACCCACATAAATCTTTCTTTTTCTGTACACCACATATCGCTGTAGATAAAACGCAACCGCTTCAGACTGACAAAAATATTTCAAATCTTCAGGAACTTTATAGCGCATTTCTTCTGCCACTCTAAAAAAATGGTCAACCGAATTTCTACTGGTTAAAATAATAGCAGTAAAATTGTTTAAGTCGATTTTCTGAGCCCTTACCTCTTTAGCCGGAACACCTTCTACATGAATGAAAGGTCTAAAATCAACTTTTACCTTGAGTTTATTCTGCAACTCAAAATAAGGAGAATTTTCTACTTTAGGCTCTGGTTGTGAAACTAAAATTGTTTTCACTTTCAAATTTGACATAATTTCTCTCTAATTTTTTGTAAACCAATTATAAATGAAATAGTAAGGGGCTATTTCAAGGGTGCAAAGATACAAAATAAAATAAAATATTTTGCGTAACAGTAAATTTTGATATAATTTAAGTGCAATAATGTAGGTAATGACATTTATTCCAAACAGCAAACTAATTAAAACCCAGAAAAATAGATTTGAATCAATGGGATTATAAAAAATTATAATATTAATAGGTAGAAGAAGCAAACTCAAATACGTTCTGTAATTCACTTTCAGTAAGTTAAATTGTTCGGAAAAAGCTTCAATTTTAAAAGCCGTAGCAATAATTTTTTCAATTAAATACTTTGATAGAACGAATACGCTTAACAGAGTAAAAACTTGAATGTAAAGTATGATTGGATCTTTTTGTTGCGTTTCAAATTGCTGAACTACTAATAAAATAAAAAATGAAAACGAAATCAATTGTAAAACAAACATAGAAACCGTAAAGCCATCGAGTAAGTTTCCGCTATCGCGATAGATTTTATTGTATTTTGTAGAATAAGCCAATCGAATAAACTCTGAAAATCGAACCCATGAAATAGATTTATTCACGGTAACGATAACGAGACATAGCACAAATAATAGGGTAGCCCAATCTTTGCTTTCGATAATTCGTTCGTGTAATTCTATTCCTAACATATTGGTGCAAAATTACAAAAAATACTATGATAATAATTATTATAAAATTATTAAGAATTTTCAAACGAAAATAGCTTATTTTTGTTCCATAATAGTATACTTGAAATGGCCAAAGGTATTGTCATCATTCCTACTTACAATGAAATCGAAAATATTGAAGCAATAATTACGGCAGTTTTTGCATTGCCCACCACTTTTCATGTGTTAATTGTTGATGATAATTCACCAGATGGAACGGCTCAAAAAGTAGCCGAACTTCAAGATCAATTTCAAGACCAATTATTTTTGGAAGTACGCACAAAGAAAGCGGGTTTAGGAACTGCTTATGTGCACGGTTTTAAATGGGCGCTTAATAAAGGGTATGACTATATTTTTGAAATGGATGCCGATTTTTCTCACAATCCAACCGATTTAGAAAAGCTATTATTTGCTTGTGAAAACGGAGCTGATCTTGCTATTGGTTCGCGATATTCAAACGGTGTTAATGTGGTAAATTGGCCTTTGAGTAGAGTATTGCTCTCTTATTTTGCATCGGTTTATGTGCGAATGATAACGGGAATGAAAATTGCAGATGCAACCGCAGGTTTCAAATGTTATAAACGAATTGTTTTAGAGCATATTAATCTCGACCGAATTAAATTTGTCGGATATGCTTTCCAAATAGAAATGAAATATAGAGCGTTCACCAATCAATTTATAATTGAAGAAGTTCCAATTATTTTTACCGACAGAACCAAAGGACAATCAAAAATGAGTAGCGGAATTATTCGCGAAGCTGTAGTAGGAGTAATAATGCTTCGATTACGAAAAATATTTAATAGATTATAATGAGTACATATTTAATTAGAAATGCCAAAATTGTAAATGAAGGTGTCGTTTTTGAAGGGGATATATTAATTGAAAATGAATTAATTACTGAAATTGCCCAAAAAATTAGTCCTAAATCCTCAAGTTGCGTAATTATTGACGCCGAAGGGAGTTATGTTATTCCGGGTGCTATTGATGATCAAGTGCATTTTAGAGAACCAGGACTTACCCATAAAGGCACCATTGAAACCGAAAGTAGAGCAGCAGTGGCTGGTGGAATTACATCCTTTATTGAACAACCCAATACCGTTCCAAATGCGGTTACACAAGAACTTTTAGAAGATAAATACCAAATTGCAGCCCAATCATCTTACGCTAATTATTCTTTTATGATGGGCGGGACAAATGATAATTTAGAAGAAATTCTAAAAACAAATCCGCGAAATGTTGCTGGATTAAAATTGTTTTTAGGTTCTTCAACAGGTGATATGTTAGTAGACAGTACCGCGTCGTTAGAAAAAATATTTTCCAATACTAAGTTATTAATTGCAGTACATAGTGAAGACGAACAAATTGTAAAGAATAACTTAGCTAAATTTAAGGAAATTTATGGCGATGATATTCCTGTTGATAAACATCCCGAAATTAGAAGTGTTGAAGCGTGTTATAAATCTACAGAAAGAGTAATAGCATTGGCAAAAAAAACAGGCGCACGTTTACATGTTTTTCATTTGTCAACCGCTAAAGAATTGGATTTATTTACCAATAAAATTCCGTTAGAAAAAAAGCAAATTACGGCCGAAGTTTGTATTCACCACTTATGGTTTACTGATGCCGATTATGAAACAAAAGGTTCGCTTATTAAATGGAATCCGGCTGTAAAAACACAAGCAGATAAAGACGCGCTTTGGAAAGCGTTATTAGATGATCGAATAGATGTTATTGCAACCGATCACGCGCCACATACATTAGAAGAAAAATCAAATCCATATACTACTTGTCCTTCGGGCGGTCCTTTAGTGCAACATGCGCTTGTAGCATTGTTTGAAGCGCATCATCAAGGAAAAATATCAGTAGAAAAAATTGTAGAAAAATTTTGTCATAATCCAGCAAAAATATTCAAAATTGAAAAACGCGGATTTATAAAAGAAGGCTATTTTGCAGATATTGCCATTATAAATGCTTATTTACCTTGGAACGTTAAAAAAGAAAATATCTTAGCAAAATGTGGTTGGTCTCCTTTTGAAGGGTATAATTTCAAATCACGAGTAACACATACTTTTGTCAATGGAAAGTTAGTTTACGCTAATGGCAAAATCAAAGAAAAAAATGCCGGCCTACGTTTATTATTTGAAAGAACTGTATAAATGAAAAAGTTAGTTTTAGGTTTATGCGCAATTTGTTTGCTAGCTTGTTCCAATAATCCGGTGCCTAAGCCCGATAATTTATTGGACGAAGAAGTAATGACCAATATTTTATTTGATATTGCTATTTTGCAAGCTGCCGATGGTTCAATGCCTTTAAAATTATCGGAAAAGCAAATCAATAGCAGTACTTACATTTATAAAAAATATGCTATTGATAGTCTCACTTTTCATCAAAATCAGCGTTATTATGCTGCAGATGTTAAGCAATACAAAAAAATGTATCAGGAAGTGCTAGACCGTTTAGATGAAGAAGTCGCAGCCGATTCAATTGCTTCTCCAGGCAAAGAAAAAATCAAATAACATCTTTTAAAAACACTTCTTTCTTTTGAAACGTTATGTTTATGGCGTTTTCTATTTTTTCTGAAGAATAGCTGTCATTTTCGTGAGATGATGCAGACGTTGATTTTGTTAATTTTCTTTTGCTATTAGTTATTTTTGACCACAACCAATCCATGCGCCAAGCTATAACAGTCATCGTTTTTGAAGCATAAATATACGGAGGCTTTGTGTTCAATAAAGTTGCTATATAATAAAATAACTCTTTATAAGTACAGTTTTCTCCCACAACAATATATCGTTCACCAGAAACAGCGCTTTTCATCAATGTGTGCATTACTGTGACTACGTCATGAACCCCCACAATTCCAATAGTTCCATTAGTATAAAACGGAATGTTATTTTTTACCCATTGAATGAACAAATCACTTCCAAGGTTTGAAAAACCGAAGCCAAAAATCACTCCTGGATTTACAATTACCACATCAAGCCCTTCCTGAAAACCACGCCAAACTTCCATTTCGGCACCATATTTAGTTATGGCATAATCGCTGTGTTGTTTTTCAGCGTTCCATTCGGTGGCTTCAGTAATCAAATGTTCCGATTGTTTTTTGTCTCCAAGTGCAGCAATTGAACTTACATGGCACAACTTTTTCACCTTAAAATCAATGCAACAATTTACAACATTGGCAGTTCCTTCGATATTGACTTTTCGAATAAGGGTTTCTTCTTTAGGTTCAAAAGAAACTACGGCTGCACAATGGTACACATGAGTTACTTGTTCAAATGCTTTTTCCAGCGATGGAATATCCGTTATATCGCCTTTTACCCAATTGATTTTTTCAAATAAAGCAATTTGGTTTTTATGTTTAAATATTTTTTTTGTCTGTTCAATTTGTTTTTCAGAACGAAACATAGCTTTTACTTCCTCATTTTCTTGAAGAAGTTGCACTAATAAATGTGAACCGACTAAACCTGTTGCGCCTGTAACTAAAATCATGATGTAAAGATACTATTTTTGATGGAAGCTGGAAGCTGGCTGTTGGAAGATTTGTTTTTGAATTTTGAATAAAACTTTTAAACTTTAAGACTAAAAACTATCTTTGCTTAAATTATTATTGAATCATGAAGAATTTTATAGAAGAAGTGACTTGGAGAGGAATGCTCCACGACGTTATGCCAGGTACAGAAGAACATTTGATGGAGCAAATGCGTGTGGCGTATGTGGGAATTGATCCAACAGCTGATTCATTGCATATAGGACATTTAGTTGGAGTAATGTTGTTAAAACATTTTCAATTGAGTGGTCACAAACCCTTAGCGCTAGTGGGTGGAGCAACCGGAATGATTGGCGATCCATCAGGAAAGTCAAATGAGCGAAATTTATTGGACGAAGCTACATTGCGACATAATCAAGAAGCTATTAAAGGACAACTGGCTCGTTTTTTAGATTTTACTTCTGCCGAAGCTAATGCGGCTGAGTTGGTAAATAATTACGATTGGATGAAAGAGTTTTCATTCCTTGATTTTATTCGTGATGTAGGAAAACACATTACCGTTAACTACATGATGGCAAAAGATTCGGTTAAAAAGCGTTTGACGGGTGATACTTCGGAAGGAATGTCGTTTACCGAATTTACATACCAATTAGTTCAAGGATATGACTTTTTACATTTGTACCGAGCTAAAAAATGTACGTTGCAAATGGGCGGAAGTGACCAATGGGGAAACATTACTACTGGTACTGAATTAGTGCGAAGAATTGAATCTGGGAAAGCCTATGCGTTAACTTGTCCACTAATTACAAAAGCCGATGGAACGAAATTCGGAAAATCGGAAGGTGGAAATATTTGGTTGGATGCCGAACGAACTTCGCCTTACAAATTTTATCAATATTGGTTGAATACGTCAGATGTTGATGCCGAAAAATACATCAAGATTTTCACATTCTTAGCTAAAGAAACTATTGAAAAACTTATTGCTGAACACAGCGAAGCACCTCATTTAAGAGTGTTACAAAAGCGATTAGCAGAAGAAATTACCGTAATGGTGCATTCACAAGCTGATTTAGAAAACGCAATTGCGGCTTCAAATGCATTCTTTAGTCCGTCAATGGAAGAATTGAAAAAGTTAGACGAAAAAACGTTTTTAGAAGTGTTTGATGGTGTGCCACAAGCAGAAATTTCAAAAGAAGATTTAAGTGAAGGTTTGGATATGATTGCTGCACTTTCTGCAAAAACCAACTTTTTGGCTTCAAATAGTGATGCACGAAGAGAATTAAAACAGAATGCTATTTCTTTGAATAAAGAGAAAGTGGCTGAAGATTATAAAATTACATCATCAGATTTAATCAACAATCAGTTTTTGTTATTACAAAAAGGAAAGAAAAATTATTATGTGATAAAAGTTAGATAACCATCAGGTTACAACCTCGAATATCAGAATGATCAAAACGTCCCAACACTTCAAACGAATGGTTGGGATTTTTTTTGCCTAAATCTTGTGTAGCGATGAACGAACACGAATTAATGTTTGCCAAATCAATCACGTTTATCCCACCTGTTTTACCATCAGCAACATATGTAAATGCATCTTCGGTATCGCGAATGAATACTTGTATCCAAGGAGGGCATTCAAAAACTCCATCGCCTAAAGAATAGGCTTGCGAAAGTAATTCGGTCATCCCATATTCGGAATGAATTTTAGCCACTCCAAAACCGTTGCATAAAATAGTATGTAATTCTTCGCGAATTAGTTCTTTTCGTTTTCCTTTCATGCCACCCGTTTCCATGATGATGAGGTTGCTCCCTAATTCCCGAAGCGGAAATGAAGTAGCTTGTGCATATTCGATAAGGTCTAATAAAGCATAGGTTACTCCAATAAGAATTATGTTTTGTCCTTCTTTGTTTAGTTTTTCAATTTTTTGCAAAAGCGCACTGTGATTATTCAAATAAAACCCAGAATCTGCATGATTACTGCTTTCAATTAAATCTTCTACCATATAAATCAAAGAAGAACCTTCGCGCTCTAAATAAGAAGGAAGCAATGCCAATACACAATAATCTTCAATGTTTCCGTAAAACTGAGAGAAGCCCAGGCGATAACTTTGTTCGTACCAATTGACATCAGTAACTAAATGTTTACTGGTTTGCATTCCAGTTGTGCCACTACTCGTAAACGTTTGTTGAACGGGTTCGTTCGAACTAATGACATCGTGACTTTTAAAAAATTGAATGGGCAAAAACGGAATTTCAGATAACGATTTTACATTGGTTTTATCTTTCTTCAAGAAGTTGCAAAATTGTTGGTATACCAAATTATTATCGTACTGATGACGAAATACTTTTAAAGTAATTTTTTCAAATTCTTTTTTAGAACTAATTTGGAAGATATCCTCGTGTGAAACCATGGTACAAAAATAGGAAACAAATTGGTCAAAATTAAAAAAGCACCAACTTTCGTTGATGCTTTTCTTTTATTTGTCATGCTGAACCAAGTTCAGCATCTAAATTATTGAATAACTAATTTTCTTGAAGCAGTTTTACCTTCTTCGGTAATTTTAACTACATAAACACCAGCCGTTAATTTTGCTACGTTTACTGTGTTGTTCACTACAGTAGCTTTCAACACTTCTTTACCTAATAAATCAAAGATTTGAACTGCCATCTCTGCGTTTGCAGTAGAATTCAAATACAATGTGTTTCCAGATACTGGATTTGGATACATTGTTAAACCGTTGATGTTGTCAAATGAAGATGATGATAAAGGAGCATTCAAATCAGTAGTGTTTCTAGAAGTAACTTGAGAGGTTGCATTAAATCTTCCAACTAAAGCAATAATGTTTGTTGCGCTTGTTGGTTTAGCTGTTCCCATATAATTTGCTTCCGAGAAAGCAGTTCTAAATGTTAACACATCAGAACCAATAGTTAAATTTATATTAGCTGCAAAGTCTGTGCTTAAAGGAAAGTTAGCTGTTGTTGTGTCAAAAGTAACACCATTTATTTGTACTAATTCACTTTCATAAGTACCCGCTAAAATTGCGGTAGCGTTATTTAACTCAGCTATTGTAACCACTTGCGGAGTAACTGTATTTCCAGATGATGCAACAGTTACATTTTCTAATGGTAAAAGTTGTAAAAAACCGTTAAACAAAGATGCCTGTCCTTTTAATCCTGAAATAGCATCTCCAGCAGTTAATGAAGTTGTGATTACACCTGGCGCAGTTACATTATCGTCAATTAAGATACCTCCAGAGGTGTCTTGAACATATTTTTGATTACGAGTTGTTCTAGTGTAGGTAACAACAGGACTACTTGAAACTTGATAATATTTTCCAGCGCTGTTTGCAGCTACATGAGCTCTTAAAGCGGCTAAATCTGCAACAGTAACAAATGAGTCAACGGTAAAAGTAACAGTAACTCCTACAGCTGGCGATAATGGTTGATGAGTATTGTTTACTAATTCAATTGCCACTATGTACGTATTTCCAGCTGTTACCGGAATGGCAATTGGAGTTGTATCGTATTTCATTACAACTGAACCACCATTAATAGTGTAATGAATGTGTCCATCTCCTGTTCCGCTAGCAACGTTGAAATTACTTATTGCTAATGAAATATTTACAGATGTTGTAAGTGGATTAAAAATTGTTGCGGAAGCTGGAGAAGATATTGTTAAAGATGGGGTTGAAGAGCAACCAGCGTAACTTCCTAATTGACCTAATTCACCATCACTTGCATATACAATCCATTCAGAATTGGTTGCATCAGTACCAAAGGAAGATAAATTTACCGCATTTGGACTACAAACAGATAGTTTTCTAATTAATGTATGGTCTAATGTGCCTACAGTTGTTCCTGCTACAGGCCAACTTGTTCCAGGGTCAGCTCCAATTTGTCCAATTACGTCTAAAACAACTCCAAGTTTTTTTAAAGCAACTGCATCATCCCCATTAAAATTACAAACGGAAGATGAAATATCAGAAGCGTTTAAAATAGCAGTTAAAGCAGCACCACTATTTCTTAAAACATAAACATCACCTGCTGCAATCATTGTGCCTGCTGTAAAAGTTTGAGTATTTGAGGCAGTAGCAGCGCCGTTAGCATAAAGTTCAATGGAATAATTACTTAAATCAACTGCCGCTCCTGTACCATTATAAATTTCTAAAAATTTATTATTACTAGAACCTTCTCCATATTTACTGAAATATAGATCAGTTGCTTGACCAAAGGAATAAAGTGACATTAAAATTGTCAATAATAAAAAGTAAAGTTTTTTCATATGAATAAGATTAAATTATAAGACAAAAGTATTTATTTTAGGGAGTTTTAGTTGTTATTGTGTGTTAACAAATTGTTGTTTAATAGAGCAACTAATTTATAATGAGTTTTCGGGTGGCAGTTGCTTCTCCTTCTTTGATTTTAATGATGTAAACGCCAGCGGTAAGGTTGCTTACGTTTACTTCTTTTGAAGTAATGACTGTTTCTAACACTTTTTTTCCTAACACATTAAATATTTCTACCTTTTTATCTAAGGATAATTTAGTTGAAATATATATTCTTCCGCTGTTTGTAGGGTTTGGGTAAATAGTTAGTCCCTCAATGATAGACTCTTGAGTTTTAGAGGTTGCAGTTGATTTGCTTTCTTGTGCTTGTACACTAAAAGAGCCTAAAACCAACAACAATAAAAGAATAAAAGAGTATTTTTTTTTCATCAGCAACTAAAATATAACTGTAAAGATATTAAAAAAAAGGAAAACAAATACAATGCCAAAAAAAAATCCCTCTTTTAGAGGGATTTTTAATATTTATAATATTGATTATTGTAATAAATTTACACCACCTACTGTAGCCCAAGCGCCAGTTGTTATGTTTGCACCAGTTGCAGTTGTGCTTGTAGTGTATTGACCTGTTGGGAAAGTAACGCTAATTACACCTGCTCCTGCAAATTGTGAAGTACCATCATTAATTTTAACAGCCGTTAATTTAATTTTACTACCATTCACTTGATCAGTATTTGTTGCAGCATCTTGAATTCTAACAGCTGTTGCTCCTGAAGTTGTGTATCCAGAAATTAGAATATTTGAAAAATCTCCGTTTCCTTGTTTTTTAAATTGGATAGCATCATATTCTGCAGCAGATGAACCACCTTCTGTTATTGTACCAGCTGCTCTTTTTAAAGTAATATTTGTAACTACTGGGAAATAAGAATTATTGTTATTAGAAGCTTCAATTTCCATTCCAAAGTTACCAGTTCCAGTTTGGTAAGCATACCAGTTAGAATTGTTTTGTCCTTTCCATCCATCTTGCCAGTCAAATGAATCATCAAAATTACCGTAAGAAATTAAGTTTGTTCCACTTACTGTTCCTCCATAAAATTCGTAACCATCATCGGCTCCTTTGTAAGACACTAAATTTTCTAAAATAGTTCCTGAACCTACTGAATAGAAAGAAAAACCATTCATTTCGCTAGTTCCGTCAGTAATTTTCTTTCCAGCATATTCTACTCTTACATAGCGAAGTGTTCCACCATTATGAGATGCGTTTGTTCCACCATACATTAAATTTAAACCATCTTCTGATGCTCTAGTAGTTGTTCCACCAGATCCATTAATAGGTGCATCACCATACATAATAATACCACCCCATGATCCTGGAACAGCAGAAGATTCAGTTAAAACGATTGGTTGAGCAGCCGTTCCGTTCATAATTAATTTACCGCCATTTTTTACCACAATAGCGTCAACACCATTAGTTGCGTTTGCAGTAACTGTAGAACCAGCGTCAAAAGTTACGGTTACACCATTTTCTATGGTAACAATACCGTTTAAAGTGTAGTTTCCATAAGCTAGTGTTCTGTTTGTGGTGATAGAACCTGTAAGTTCTCCTTGAACTGGTGCAATTGTACCTTCTTCATCATCGGTTGAACAACCTGTAAATAAAGTTCCTAAAATAATTAGACTTAAAAATAAATTTTTCATTTGTGTTTGTTTTTTAATTGTTTTTACAAATTTAGTCAGGGTATGTTTTATGAATGTTTTTTTACTATTATAAAAAGGTTATTGAAAAATCATATAATCGTAAATACAATGTTGCTTTTATGTAAACAAAAAAGAGCAGTTATAAACTGCTCTTTTTTTTAGAATGAATAAGAAATGCTGGTTGAAAATCCAACGCCTCTTTTATAAGATTGTTCTACTAAAGATGATTCTTCGATAGAAATTTTATTTTCAGTTCCACGTTCTCTAGTGTACAATGGATTTAATATATTATCTACTGAAAATTTAAGATCCCATTTTTTATTGATTGAACTTCCCCAAACAAAATCTAGTTTATGAAATGGTTTTTCATAGATATGGTCATATCCCGCAACACCTACTGCATAAATACGTTCGCCATAAACATTATATACTAATGAAGCAGTATTTTTACAAGTACTACCCAAATCAAATTCATATTTAAGATCTGAGTTTAATAACCAATTTGAAGCTCCTTGTAAATTTCTTTTGGTAAACGTATCAAAGTCCGAACCAGGTCTCTTTTTGTCGATAGTAGATTCGGTTATCATTAACGAAGTATTAAATCCGAAAGAAAAGCCTTCTAAATTTTCGTTTAATCTACTTAGTTGAATTATAGCTTCAAATTCGGCGCCAAACAAAGTTGCGCTTTCATTATTAAAATAAGTAATCGTTTGTCCACTTCCAGTAGCACTTGCTAAAATTGTTCTCTCAATAGGTTGATCGATGTATTTTGCAAAAACAGTAGCTGCAAACATTTCTTTACTCGTTGGGAATACTTCAAATTTTAAGTCTGCATTATAATTTTGACTATTTTCTAAATCTGAATTTCCTAATTCTGTAGTTCCATCGGCATTAATTAAGTTAATGTCTAGACTTTCAAAAAGAACTGGTTTTGTATATGTTTTTGAAATTGCTAAACGTAAATTACGATCATCTTTAATGGCATATTTTACATTTAAGGAAGGTAAAATATACAAATTCTCATTTGTTTTAGTGCGATAAGGATTTGAAATAGGGTCAACAATAGACTTGTATTTATACTCTCTAATTGTATTTTCAGCACGAAGACCTACGTTAAATTCTAATTTTTCGTTTACATTTAAAAGTAAATTAGTGTATGCTCCATCAGCTCTTTGAAATACTTTTGTTTTCCATTCTGCAGTAGATTGTTCTGTGAACGAAATAAAATTACTTGCAATATCGTTTTGAATGAAAGCGTCAATGTCATTAACAGGAACATTATATGGAATGGCGCCATTATTTGGATTTCCGAATGTGAATCGGAATTTAGAAACCATATATTCAGCAAAACCGCTATAACCTACTGACAGTTTATTTAATCGATTTTCGTTTTTTCCAAATTTATAATTGTATTCTAAATTGCCCGACATATGGAAATTGTTGTCAATATTAAAAAACTGACGTAATAAATTATTACTTCCGTATTGTGTGTTAATTTCAGTATCAGAAATTTTTGTTCCAGTGATAAATTTTCTGTCTGGCTGGCTGTATTTTGTTTTCGTGTATGATAAACCTCCATTTATCGAATGTTTGTCATCTTTTGAAAGTTTGTAACTTCCAAAAAATTGATTTGCAAAATAATCCGATTGTTCATATTGATTTAATCGAATAAATTCATTTGGATTTTGAACAGCAGTTCGAGTGTATCCTACTTGGTCTTGAATTAAATTTTCAGTTGATTTTAAATACAAACCAGTATAGTTAAATTTAAAACGGTCTGCTTTAAATTGTAATCCTATTAAAGCCGATGCTTGAGTTTGAAATTTGTATTGTTTTTTAGTTAGATTATTATCATAAATTCCTTGTCCTTGCGAAAAAGTTCTATCAACTCCTTCTCTTACTTGATATTTGTTATCAAAATTTGTAGCAAAAACATAGTATAATTTATTTGATCCAACATCAAATTTACCTGTGTGACTTATTCCTGTACTAGTGTTTAAAGGTGATTTAAATTTGTTTACATTCCAGCTTGATGTGTAATCATTATTAATTCTTCCCGCAGGAATACTTCCATAACCAACAGGTAACGCTCGTTCTTGACCTCCAAATCCAAATTTACTTTTAGTATTATCAGCATCTTCCGACAATAAAAAATCGCTTAAATTGTTATTGGTTGTAAAACCTGTTCCAAACGAAATTTTTGTTTGTTCTTTTGTGCTTTGACTGGTTTTAACATCAATAGTTGCTCCTGCAAAATCTCCATATATATTAGGATTGAAGGTTTTAAAAACATCAATATAACCTACAACATCTGTTGGAAATTGATCAAGAGGTACAATTTTCTTGAATGGACTGTTTGAAGGAACTGCTAAATTATTGATAAGTAAATTATTGTAACGATCTTCTAATCCTCTAATAAAAAGACCTTTTGATTCTACTTTTGAGATTCCGGTAATTTTAGTTAATCCTTCTTCTACGTCACTAATTCCTTTTCTTGATAATTCTTGCGATCCTATACTTTGTTTAATTTCTACCGCTTTTTGTTGTTCTTGTAACAAAGCACTTTCTTTCTCTTTACTATATTGAACTTCAATTACTACTTCTTTTAATTCTTCTCCACCTGTTGAAGCTAATGTATGGTTAATGGTTTTAAGTTCGCCAGCATTTACTGCAAAAGGAATTTCTTTTGTAGCATAACCTAAATAGGAAAGTACTAAAGTATAATTTCCAGGCTGAATTGAAAATGAATACTTACCATTTTCATCGGTAGCAGTATTTTGTTTTGTTTCTTTTATAAGAACCGTTGCAAAAGGAAGCGGTTCGTTGTTCATTTCTTTGTCTAAAATTTGTCCGCTTACCGTTGCGTTTTGAGCAAAAGATATCGCCGAAAAAAGTACTGTTAAAAGTAGAAATTTTATCTTCATATTATTACAATATTATTTTGTTGCAAATAACGAGTTAATAAGTTACTCAGGTGTTATTGGTTTATTATCAATAAGTTTCTGTTTTGTTATTAAATTGTTAACAGATTAAATTATCGTTAAGCTATTCATTCGTTTTAATTAATCGTTATCTTTACCATCAGAAATGCAACTAAATCATATTATGAAAAAGAAAGATATTAAGATCTTATTGGTTGATGATGAAAAAGATATCCTTGAAATCGTAGGTTACAATCTATCGCAAGAAGGGTATCAAATTTCAACGGCTTCAAATGGAAGAGAAGCAATTGCTAAAGCCAAAAAAGAATTGCCACAGCTAATCATCTTAGATGTGATGATGCCCGAAATGGACGGCATTGAAGCGTGTGAAAATATCAGAAAAATTCCAGAACTTCAGAATACAATAATTACTTTTTTAACGGCTCGTTCAGAAGATTATTCTCAAGTAGCCGGTTTTGATGCGGGTGCCGATGATTACATTACAAAACCTATCAAACCGAAAGTATTAGTTAGCAAGGTTAAGGCATTATTGAGAAGATTGAAAGATGACACCAAAACAAGCACTACTTTAAATGTAGGTAACATTGAAATCAATAGAGAAGAATATAAAATTATTAATAACGGAAAAGAAATAATTTTACCACGAAAAGAATTTGAATTGTTTTATTTGTTAGCTACTAAACCGGGCAAAGTATTTACAAGAGAAGAAATTTTAGATAAAGTTTGGGGTAATGAAGTGGTTGTGGGTGGAAGAACTATTGATGTACATATTCGAAAATTACGAGAAAAAATTGGTGATGATTTTTTTAAAACCATTAAGGGAGTAGGTTATAAAATTGAATTTTAATGACCCTAAAATTTAAAAAATCATACAAGTTTGCAATAAAATCCTCCTTTTATATTGCTCTTTTTTCTTTTGGCTTTTTAGCCATAGTTAATTATTTCTTGTTGCAATTACCGCTGTTTTATATACTGCTATTTATTCTATCACTATCTGTTTTTTCATTTTTTGTGTTACAATATAGGGTTGAAAATTTTATTTACAAAAGGGTAAAGAAAATATATGATGATGTGTCTTTATTAGACAATACCGATTTTAGAAATCAATCCATTACCACCGATATGGAAACACTAACCAGTGAAGTACAAAAATTTGCTCGGGATAAAAAAATGGAGATTGAATCACTAAAAGTGAGAGAGGAATACCGAAGAGAATTCCTTGGCAATGTATCGCACGAATTAAAAACACCATTATTTACGGTTCAAGGATATATTCTAACGCTTTTAGATGGCGCAATAGACGATAAAAATATCCGAAAAAAATACCTTCAAAGAGCTGAAAAAGGAGTAGAACGACTTGTGTATATTGTGAACGATTTAGACATGATTACCAAATTAGAATTGGATACACTGGGTATAGAAACTTCAGAATTTAATATTGTTGATGTGATTCAAAATGTGTTGGACTTGCTTGAAATGAGGGCTTCCAAAAAGAACATTTTGTTAACCTTTGACATGAAATATGTTCGTCCAATTAAAGTCGTCGCCGATTTAGAAAAAATTCAGCAAGTAGTTACCAATTTAGTCGAAAATTCTATTAAATATGGCAAAGAAAATGGCACTACCGAAGTGAGTATTGAAGATTTTGTCAATAATAAAGTCATCATTAAAGTAATTGATAATGGTGAAGGAATTGAAAACCATCACATACCTAGGTTGTTTGAACGTTTTTATCGCGTTGATAAAAGCGGTGCAAGAAGCGAAGGAGGTTCAGGACTTGGACTAGCCATTGTGAAACACATCATTGAACGCCACAATGAAAAAATAAATGTAGAAAGTGAGTTTGGAAAAGGTTCTGAATTTTCATTTACATTAGAAAAGGCGGAATAAATAATTCCAGTTTATTTCAGTTGAAAAATTCTCTAATCCATTATAGTTTTCAATAGTCAACAGTTGATCAATTGTAAATTCTTCTTGATTACAACAAGGTGCAATTCCTTCAGTTTTATATTTTTCTGCCAAATATTCTTGCTCGTATTGACCTGGAGTTGGAATAAAAAATGCTTTTTTACCTAATTTAGCCAAATCCATTACTGTAGTATATCCAGAGCGACAAAGCACTTTTTCACTTTGGTTGAAAGTATTTTCTATTTGCTCAGAATTCATAAAATTGTAATAGGTAATATGATTTTGTGCATGGCTGGTTTGTTTTTCTTGAACGACACCTTTTATAAAAACCACGTTTCCTGTATAAGAATCTAGTTCCTTTATTATTTTTTGCTCTAAGAATGTTCTTTGAGGTTCAGGACCTGATAAAATAACCATTAAATCAAACACTTTTTTCCTTCTTCTTTTCTCAAATCTACTCAACGGACCAATATAGATTACATTTTTTAATGGTTTTTTCAAATGACCTAATTTTCCAGTTAAATTTGATGAAGAATCGCTATCTGGAACCCAACACTGATTAAATTTTGAAATAAATTTTGAATGTATTTTAGTTGTAAACCATGAGGTATTACCAGATAATACATTTAATTGGTGGGTCATAAAAATAGAAGGGATTTTTCTTGAATAAACACCAAGTCGATTATCTGAAATGATTCCGTCAATCGCATGGGTTTCAATAATTTGATTTACTATTTTTCTTTCGTTATAAACTGCTTTAAACATTTTAGGCATTTGTGCCAATAATTTCCATTTGAAATTTTTTCCTTTTTCGGCATAGGAAATATCATAAGGCGGTAATTCAACTGAAACCAAATGAGGAAATTCTTTTTTTAATAGCGCCAAGGCAACTCCGTCAGAAGCAATAACCGGATTAAAATTGTTTTCCTCCAACGCTTTAATTATTGGAATACATCGAGTAGCGTGACCTAAACCCCAATTTAAGGGAGCAACAAGTATATTTTTTTTCATTTTCATTATTTAAGAATGGAAATAAATTCTTCGGCTAACTTATTTTCTCGCTCAAAATCATATTCTTCCACAACATCTATGGCGTTTACATCATGGCGATACAGTTTCCATTGTTTTTTATGATATTCTAAAGCGGTTAAATTTTCAATCCAATCGCCCGAATTTAAATACAATGTTTCACCTTTTTCGTTTTTAATTGTTTCAATTTTGGGTTCATGAATGTGTCCGCAAATCACATAATCAAATTTATTTTCAATGGCTAATTCAGTACAAACATTTTCAAAATTTGAAATAAATTTTACCGCCGATTTTACATTGTTTTTTATTTTTTTTGACAAGGAATAAGGTTCTTTGTTAAATCTTGCAAGAATCCAATTAATAAATCGATTAATTAAAATTAAAAGATCATAACCCCATCCGCCTAGTTTTGCAAGCCATTTTGCATGAGTAATTGAAGCATCAAATACATCACCGTGAAATATCCAAGCCTTTTTTTTATGGAGTTCTATAACTAGTTTATCTACCAAATTAATATTACCTAAATTAAGATCGGTAAATTTTCGTAAAAATTCGTCATGATTTCCTGTTATGTAATATACTCTAGTTCCTTTTGTACTCATGGAAATAATTTTTTTTATTACACTAAGATGGGTTGCAGGAAAATATGATTTTCTAAATTGCCAGATGTCAATAATATCACCGTTTAAAACTAAGGTTTTGGGTTTTACAGAAGATAAATAAGCTAACAATTCTTTTGCATGACATCCATAAGTTCCTAAATGAACATCAGAGATAACTACAAGATCTACTTTTCTTTTTTTCAAAATATTAGTTTTTACAAATCAATAAAAACTATATTTAGTTTGAGTTACTTTAACATTATTAAAACATTATTTCAAATAATGATTATTTACCTTAATTTTGCCTAAAATTGAAAAAAGCGTGGGAAGTAAAAATAAATTAAAGCGATTCAAAGAAAACGAAACATTCCAAAATGTTTTTCAACCAACAAGAGAAGAAGTCGTTTCAAATCAATTTCCGCTGAAAGGAAAATGGAATAGCGATTTCTTTAAAAATGAAAACCCCATTGTTTTAGAATTAGGCTGTGGAAAAGGAGAATATTCTGTGGGTTTAGCCGAACGAAGCCCAAATAAAAATTTTATTGGAATCGATATTAAAGGAGCTCGTTTTTGGCGTGGCGCTAAGACCGCTGTTGAAAACGGATTGCATAATGTAGCCTTTCTGCGTACCCAAATTGAGTTAATTGAACATTGTTTTGCAACGGATGAAGTTTCGGAAATTTGGATAACCTTTCCCGATCCGCAAATCAAATACAAAAGAACGAAGCATCGAATGACCAATGCTACTTTTCTCGAAAATTATAAAAAAATTCTTAAACCAAATGGTTTAATGCATTTAAAAACAGATTCCGAATTTATGCATGGTTATACCCTAGGTTTGTTACACGGCGCGGGTCATGAAGTACTTTATGCTAATCATACTGTTTATATAAACGAAGGCGCTCCTGCAGAAGTTACCGAAATTCAAACATTTTATGAAAGTCAATATTTAGAAGTCAACAAACCAATTACTTATATTCAATTTAAAATAAAATAATACGATTTTATGATGTTTGCTTTAGTACTAGTATTAGGTCTTTTCGTTTCCATAATCGGAATTATTATTCCGGGAATGTTAAACATGACTATTGCTAAAATAAGTGTCAAAGAGAATCAACAACAGGCCTTGAACTTTGCTTTTGGAGCAGTTGTGGTAGTTTTTTTTCAAGCTTTTTTGGGCACATATTTTGCCAAATTTTTAGACGCTCATCCTTTTTTTAGCGAAGGATTAAAAAAAATAGGCACCTTTATTTTTATCGGATTAACGATTGCTTTTATCATAATGGGATTTAAAGCAAAAAGTAAAAAAAGAAAAAAGGTGACTATTGAAACTAAAAAAAATCGATTTTTGTATGGTGTAGTAATGTCTTCTTTAAATATGTTTGCAATTCCTTGGTATGCTTTTACGAGTTTAATGATGGCATCAAAAGATTGGTTTGTTTATGATTTACTGTCTATTGTTTTGTTTTCTTTATCAGCCGCATCCGGAACTTATTTTGTGTTTTACCTCTATGCCTTATATTTTAAAAAAATTGAACATAAATTATCTTTTATAGTGCAAAACATCAATTTTTTTATTGCTTTTTTAACCGGTTTAGTTGCCATTTCATCTCTTTATAAAATGTATTTTCAGTAATGAAAGCAAATTCTACTAATGATAATTTTTTCGAACGCGTTTATGCTATTGTTAGGCAAATTCCATATGGCAGAGTTACATCTTATGGCGCAATTGCAAAAGCTTTGGGGACTGCACGCTCTGCAAGAATGGTTGGCTGGGCAATGAATGCTTCTCATCATTTAGAAGATGTACCCGCACATCGTGTTGTAAACAGAAATGGCTTACTTTCGGGCAAGCACCATTTTGACGGAACAAATCTAATGCAACAACTTTTAGAAAGCGAAGGAATAAAAGTTGAAAACAACCAAATTATCGAGTTTGAAAACCATTTTTGGAATCCAAACCAACTTTAGTATTATTTAACAATTGTTAGCTTTAACTTTAAGCAAATGTTGTTTTAAAACTCATAAACATATTACTATCTTTGCAATCTAAAATCAGTCTGAATAAAAATGAAACTAGATAGAAAAGAGATACTTACCGCATTAGAAACCATAACGGTTGCAGGAGAAGGAAAAAATATGGTGGAAAGTGGTGCCATTCAAAATGTAATTACTTTTGGTGATGAGGTGGTAGTAGACGTACTTTTAACAACGCCAGCACTACATATTAAAAAACGTGCTGAGGTTGATATTATTAAAGTCATTCACGAAAAAGTGTATGAAAAAGCCAAAGTTAAAGTCAATATCAAAGTTGAAGCGCCAGAAAAAACTGAAAATCCTAATTTAATAAAAGGAAAAGCTATTCCAGGGATTTCAAATATTATTGCAGTAGCTTCAGGAAAAGGCGGAGTTGGAAAATCTACAATTACTGCAAATTTAGCCGTTTCTTTAGCAAAAATGGGATTCAAAGTAGGGGTTTTAGATGCCGATATTTATGGTCCATCGATGCCGATTATGTTTGATGTGGAGTCGGCAAAACCAATTTCAATTGAAGTAGATGGAAAATCTAAAATGCAACCTATTTCTAGTTATGGTGTTGAAATTTTATCCATCGGATTTTTTACCAAACCCGATCAAGCGGTAATATGGAGGGGTCCAATGGCAGCGAAAGCTTTAAACCAAATGATTTTTGATGCAAATTGGGGCGAATTAGATTTCATGCTTATCGATTTACCTCCAGGAACAGGAGATATTCATTTATCTATTATGCAATCGTTGCCAATAACCGGTGCAGTTGTTGTCAGTACACCACAAGCGGTTGCCTTAGCCGATGCTAAAAAAGGAGTTTCAATGTTTTTATCTGATGCAATAAATGTTCCTGTTTTGGGAATTATTGAAAACATGGCTTATTTTACACCTGAAGAACTCCCTGAAAATAAATATTATATCTTTGGAAAAGAAGGCGCAAAAAATTTAGCCGCTGATTTACAAGTGCCGCTATTAGGTGAAGTTCCTTTAGTGCAAAGTATTCGCGAAGCCGGAGATTATGGCCGACCAGCAGCATTGCAAACAGCATCTATTTTAGAATCTATTTTTGAATCTATCACTCGAAATGTAGTGCAAGAAACAGTTACCCGTAATGAAAATTTGGCTCCCACAGAAGCAATCAAAATAACAACAATGGCAGGATGTTCTGCTGTTAAAGGAAAATAATATGACTGCAATAGAAATTAAAGAGAATGTTGAAAAAGCATTAGATGAAATTCGCCCGTTTTTAAATTCTGATGGAGGTAATATATCATTGGTAGAAATAATAGACGATAAGCATGTAAAAGTGCGCTTAGAAGGAGCTTGTACCAGTTGTAATTTTAGTATTAGTACCATGAAAGCGGGAGTTGAAACTACCATTAAAAAGTATGTACCACAAATTGAAACAGTAGAAAATATTAAATAGTCATTAGTCGAAAGTTTAAAAGCTAAATATCAGAAAGCTTTACAGTAAACTTTGGACTTTTTACATTAAGACGTAATTGAAATGATTGAAACAGATATATTAATTATTGGCGCAGGTCCTACAGGACTTTTTACTGTTTTTGAAGCAGGATTGCTACAATTAAAATGTCATATTATTGATGCACTTCCTCAACCTGGCGGACAATTAGCAGAACTATATCCTAAAAAACCCATTTTTGATATTCCGGGTTATCCAGAAGTTTTAGCCGGCGAATTGGTTACCAATTTAATGGAACAAATTAAACAATTCCAACCGGGTTTTACGTTATCAGAAACCGCTGAAACTATTGAAAAATTGGACGACGGAACTTTTATCGTTACTACAAATAAAGGAACAAAACACCACGCAAAAGCAGTTGCCATAGCAGGTGGTTTAGGTACTTTTGAACCACGAAAACCAGCCCTAGAAAATATTTCTTTTTACGAAGAAAAAGGGGTTGAATATTTTGTAAAAGACCCAGAATTATTTAGAGATAAAGAAATTGTAATTGCTGGTGGAGGCGATTCTGCGTTAGATTGGAGTATTTTCCTTTCAAATGTAGCTAAAAAAGTAACACTAGTTCATAGAAGAAATGAGTTTAGAGGAGCTTTAGATTCGGTTGAAAAAGTGCAGGAATTAAAAGCTTCAGGCAAAATCAATTTGATTACTCCGGCTGAAGTTGTAGGAATTCAAGGTGAACGTCATGTTGAGAGTATTACCCTAGATAGAGATGGTGTTGTAGAAGAATTTAAAACCGATTATTTTATTCCACTTTTCGGATTAACACCAAAGCTTGGCGCTATTGCCAACTGGGGTTTAGAAATCGAAAAAAACGCCATCAAAGTAAATAACGCTTTAGATTATCAAACTAATATTGACGGAATTTACGCTATTGGTGATGTAAACACCTATCCTGGAAAATTAAAATTAATTTTATGTGGTTTCCACGAAGCTACATTAATGTGTCAAAGTATCTACAACAGAATCAATCCTGGAAAACGTTATGTGTTGAAATACACCACTGTTTCGGGAGTAAATGGTTTTGACGGCACCAGAAAAGAAGCCGAAAAAGCCGTTGTAAAATCGATAGAATAAATAAAATTTTGTTTCAAGTTTCAGGTTTCAAGTTAAGCGAACCTGAAACTTGAAACCTGAAACTTGAAACTAAAAAATGCCACAAGACGTAACCATTTTCATAACCGATAGAAACGGTGTAAGACATGAAGTGTTAGCTCCAACCGACATGAACATGAATATCATGGAGTTAATTCGTTCTTATGAATTAGCCGAAGAAGGAACTATTGGTGTTTGTGGTGGAATGGCCATGTGTGCTTCGTGCCAATGTTATGTTTTAAATGACGTTATTTCTTTAGAACGCAATCCTGATGAAGAAGCGATGCTTTGGGAAGCCTATCATGTAAAAGATAATTCTAGATTAGGATGTCAAATTCCAATTACAGAAGATATAGAAGGATTAGAAATTGAAATAGCACCTGAACAATAAAAAAGCGAGAATTTCTTCTCGCTTTTTGTTTTATACTAATTCATGTTTGAGTTCCATTTGGGCTTCAATAGCGTTCCATAGCCCGATTCTTTTTTCTAAAGCTAAAACCGACACTTCTTCTACTTCCTTCCATTTTTGATCTGAATCTCCACAAAGTTCAGCGATCATTTGCATGGCCATTGGTCCGTGTTCGTCGGAATCTAATTCGATATGTCTTTCAAAATAATAAATCAGTTTGGATAAATCAGTTTCTGGAAAGTTTTGCTGAAAGTTCTTTAAAATTTCAGTAAACATATTCGGAATCAAATCTTCTCTACCAAAAGTAAAAGCAGCCGCAATTTCGTGTGGTTTGCCTTCTTCAATTACTCGAAATGTAAAATCTAAAAACGCTTTAACATTCGGGTGTAAATCACTTTGTTTTATCGATACAAATATGTTTTTCGTTTCTTCAACATTCTTCAAAAAAGCAGCTATTTGAGAAGTCGAAGCACCACTTTGTTTCATGGCATCTAAATACATTTCAAAATGACTTTGACGCGTTCCATCTAATGTTAAATCGGTTTCTTCTGCAACAACAATTTCATTAATCAAATAACGAATTTCAGGATTTCCAATAGGTAACCAAGGCGTAGTTGTACAAGTCAATTTATTTTGCAATGCTTTTAAAAGCGACATAAAATCCCAAACCGCATAAATATGATTTTCTAAAAAACAATGCAAGTCGTCAATCGTTTTTACTTTGTTGTATAACGAATGACTTAATAATTGTTCTTTTTGATTTTGTATGGCGCGATTGATTTGTGCGGTTCTCATTTTTGATTTTTTTGTAAAATTATAAAAGCTCCTCCAAACAGAGAAGCTTTTTATATCAATTTTAAATATTGTTTAATTACTTAAAAGCAGAAAAACCAGTTACATCCATACCTGTAATTAACAAGTGAATGTCGTGCGTTCCTTCATAAGTCACCACCGATTCTAAATTCATCATATGTCTCATTATGGAATATTCACCAGTAATTCCCATTCCTCCAAGCATTTGACGGGCATCACGAGCAATGGTTAAGGCCATATCCACGTTGTTTCTTTTTGCCATCGAAATTTGAGCCGTAGTTGCTTTTCCTTCATTTTTTAAAACACCCAATCTCCAAGTTAACAATTGTGCTTTGGTGATTTCGGTAATCATTTCGGCTAATTTCTTTTGTTGTAATTGTGTTGCTCCAATAGGTTTATCAAACTGAATACGTTCTTTTGAATAACGTAAAGCAGTATCATAACAATCCATGGCAGCTCCAATAGCACCCCAAGCAATTCCATAACGTGCTGAATCTAAACAACCTAGCGGCGCTCCTAATCCAGATTTGTTTGGTAATAAATTTCCTTTTGGCACTTTTACGTTGTCAAAAATAAGTTCTCCAGTAGCAGAAGCTCTCAATGACCATTTATTGTGTGTTTCGGGAGTAGAGAAACCTTCCATGCCTCTTTCTACAATTAAACCATGAATTCTTCCTTCTTCATTTTTCGCCCAAACTATAGCAATATCAGCAAAAGGGGAATTTGAAATCCACATCTTTGCACCATTTAAAAGATAATGATCTCCCTTATCTTTAAAATTAGTCGTCATCCCACCTGGGTTTGAACCGTGATCAGGCTCGGTTAAACCAAAACAACCAATGAATTCTCCAGTGGCTAATTTTGGTAAATATTTCATGCGTTGTTCTTCGTTTCCGTATTTCCAAATAGGATACATAACCAATGAAGATTGAACAGAAGAAGTAGAACGAACGCCCGAATCTCCTCTTTCAATTTCTTGCATGATTAAGCCATACGAAATTTGGTCTAATCCAGCACCACCATATTCAACAGGAATGTAGGGACCAAAACCTCCAATTTCGCCCAAACCTTTCACGATTTGTTTAGGAAATTCAGCTTTTTGAGCATATTCTTCAATGATGGGAGAAACTTCTTTTTTAACCCAAGCACGTGCAGCATCACGCACCATTTTATGTTCGTCAGATAATAATTCGTCTAATAAATAGTAATCTGGCGATTGAAATAAGTCTGGTTTCATAAATTGATATTTTGAAAGGAACAAAAGTAAGTAAAGATTTTTAACAAATCAATGAACGAATGTTATAATTTAAATTTACATCTTCAAATAGAAATCCTTGGTCAATTCGATATATTCTGGAGTGTATTGATGACGTGAAATTTCAATGGTGAGTTCATCAATCAACGGAGTTTGTTCTATCCGAGAAAAAGCTAATAAACTTCTTTTAATTTCTGAAGTTGGTGTGCCTTTTACTCGAGTAATTTTGAATGGGAATAAATCCAATTCTTTACACATTGAAACAAATTTTGCTTCTTCTTTAAAAGGAATAATTACCGAAAATATTCCGTTATCCGAAAGTAATAAAGCAGCCGCTTCAATCAATTCTTCAAAAGGCATTGCGTCTTGAAATCGTGCCCTATCACGTTGCGAATCATCGGTTTTAAAATCTTCAGCATAAAAAGGCGGATTGGAAATAATTATATCATACTCATCTTCGGGTTCGTCCACAAATTCATCTAATCCTGCGTGAAAACAAAATAATTTATCGCCCCAAGGTGAAGTTTCAAAATTTTCAACACATTGTTCGTAAGCTTCTTCGTCAATTTCGATAGCGTCAATTTGTTCAGCGTTGCTTCTTTGTGCTAACATTAAAGACAAAATTCCGGTTCCTGCCCCAATATCTAATATGTTATAAGGATTATTAATTAACGGAGTCCATGCCCCCAATAAAACACCATCGGTGCCAATTTTCATTGCACATCGATCTTGATTAACGTGGAATTGTTTGAATTTGAACAAAATGAATAAAGATAGAATTTAATCAACTTAAAAAATTGTAAACTGCGACTGCGACTGTAAACTATTGTAAATATAAATCAACCAAACCTTCAGGAGTTTCTAAAGTAATGGTTTTGTTTTTTCGGTCTAAAGCAATAATGAAATCATCAATTAGCGGAATTAAAATTTCAGTTCCGTTTTTGTCAATTTCAAAAAGAGGTTGCGCACCGCTATCATTAATAGCAGTAATTTTTCCAATGTTACCTCTTATGGTGTCTATCACATCAAATCCTATTACTTCGTGAAAGTAGAATTGGGTGCCTTCTAATTTTGGTAACATAGAAAGTGGAAGATAGATTTCGCTGCCCATGATTTCGTCGGCATCTTCTTCAGTTTGAATGTCTTCAAAACGAACGCGAAGAAATTTTTCTTTATGAAGCGAACTACTTTCAATAAAAAATGGAACCAGTGTTTTGTTGAGTTCAACAAATACTGATTCCAAATTTTGATACAATTGGGGTTCATCGGTATCTAAATACGCTAATACTTCCCCTTTGAAACTAAATTTTTTTGCGATTTTACCTAAATAGAAACAATCTTCTTTACGCATGTAATCGCTGTATGATTAAGCTTCTGTTTCTTCGTTGCTTTCTTCAACTGCTGGAGCTTCTTCAGCTACTGCTTCAACTGCTGGAGTTTCCTCAACTACAGTTTCTTCAACTTCTGCCACTGCTTCAACTTCTGGAGTTTCCTCAACTACAGTTTCAACAACTTCTTCTGGAGCTTCTACTTCAGCTACTGCTTCAACTTCTGGAGCTGCTTCTTCAGTTACTGCTTCAACTGCTGGAGTTTCCTCAACTACAGTTTCCTCAACTTCTGCTGGAGCTTCTACTTCAACTTTCAATGCTTCAGCTTGAGCTGCAATACGTTTTGCGTTAGCTTCTTTTTCAGCTTTTAAAGCTTTTGCTTTTGCTGCTTCATCCGCTTTTGATAATCCTGCTTTTTTAGTGTCAACCTTGTTTGCTTTTTCATCTAACCAAGCGGCTAATTTAGCATCTGCTTGTTCTTGAGTTAAAGCACCTTTACGAACTCCTCCATCTAAATGGTGTTTTAATAAAGCACCTTTGTAAGATAAAATAGCTCTTGCTGTATCGGTTGGTTGAGCTCCATTATGTAACCATTGAACAGCACTTTCTAAGTTCAAATCAATAGTTGCTGGATTGGTGTTTGGATTGTAAGTTCCGATTTTTTCTAAGAATTTACCATCTCTTTTTGATCGTGCATCTGCTGCAACAACCCAATAAAAAGGTTTCCCTTTTTTTCCGTGTCTTTGTAATCTAATTTTTACTGACATAATCTTGTGATTAATTTAAGGTACTCGACCTTGGTTATTTAAGGGTGCAAATATATAAAACTTTGTAATATAAATAACCTATCTCTGTAAAAAATATTTTTTAATAGATTTTGTGTTTGTTTCGATAAAAAACTTATTTTTGTTTCCCCAACATATAATAAACCCACAAAAATGAAAAAAATCCTTTCTTTCTTTGCTATCGTTGCTTTATTTAGTGCCTGTGAGCAAGATATTCAGACCAATACTCCTGGTTTTCAAGCCAAACTAAATGATGTTCAATGGCGAGCAAATAATGCAAGTGTTGCTGTCGACGCAACTGGAGGAATGACTATTACCGCATATTCATCTTCTGAAACGGTTGTTTTAAAAACTAATGCTACAAATGTTGGTACATATTACTTAGGCACACAAAACGCAAATAATTTTGCTTCATATACTTCAAATGCTCCTGGATTTCCAGATTTTTATGACACAAGTGTTGTAGAAGGGCCAGCATATCTTTTATCAAATTTATTAACAGCTGGAACAGGATACACAACTTCTGCTGCAGCCCATACAAGTGGCGGTTCGGGATCTGGATTGCGATTAGCTTTAACTACTTTATCAGGTGCAGTTACTAAGGTTACGGTGGTTTCAAGAGGATTAGGATATGTTTCAGGAGATGTGGTAACAATTCAAGGAGGTAATAATAACGCAACGGTTCGTATTGAAAATGTACAGCAAAGTAATGGCGAAATAGAAATTGAAGATATTTCTGGAGGCTTGTTTACAGGGACATTTAAATTAAACGCTACTAATGCAGATGGAGAAGTAGTAACCATGTCTGAAGGCAATTTTTATAAAATACCATTAGGGCAATAAAAAAATAAAATAATATCACATAGTAAAACCATTTGAAGAAATTCAAGTGGTTTTTTGTTAATAACTAAAATTGCTCCTTAACGACTTAAAATGTAATTTTGATAAATCTCAAATTCGTATTGTTAAGCATTGGAATTTGAATTTTTGAACTTGGAATTTTACCACTATGTATTTAATTTTCGATACCGAAACCACCGGATTACCTAGAAGTTGGTCAGCACCTATTACAGATACTGATAACTGGCCTCGTTGTATTCAAATAGCTTGGCAGTTGCACGATGACATGGGAAATTTAATCGAGCACCAAGATTATTTGGTAAAACCCGAAGGTTTTAATATTCCGTATGATGCCGAACGAATTCATGGTATTTCTACCGAATTAGCAATAGAGCAAGGAATTTTGTTATCGGAAGCATTAGAAAAATTCAATATTGCACTTTCCAAAACTAAATTCATTGTTGGGCAAAATGTAGGATTTGATGTCAATATAATGGGATGTGAATTTCATCGAATGAACATTGGTTCGGATATGATTAAAATGCCTGTTTTAGATACGTGTACCGAAATAACAGCTAATTTATTGAAGTTACCCGGTGGAAGAGGCGGAAAGTTTAAATTACCAACATTAACCGAATTACATCAATATCTTTTTAACCAACCTTTTGCAGAAGCACACAATGCAACTGCCGATGTGGAAGCTACAACGCGCTGTTTTCTGGAGTTAATCAAAAGAGAAATTTTTACCAAAGAAGAACTTGATGTAACTCCCGACTATTTTAGAAGTTTCAAAGAAAAAAACCTTGGCGAAATTCAATTAATCGGATTACAACATATTAATCTAAAACAAGCTTCTGACGAAATTAGAGCGCGTTTGAAAAAAATTGAACAAGAAGAAGTTCAAACCACAATTTCAGACGATATAAAATCAGATTTAAAAGACGCTGCTTTTGCACATTTACACAATCATACGCAATTTTCGGTATTGCAATCAACTATTGCGGTAAATGATTTGGTAAGCGCTTCAGCTAAATTTAATATGCCTGCAGTTGCTATCACAGATACAGGTAACATGATGGGCGCTTTCCATTTTGTAAGTGCAGTAATGAATCATAACAAAGCTGCAAAAACAAAAATTGAAGCGTCAATTGAAGCGGGCGAAATTTCGACAGAAACCGAAATCAAGCCGATTGTAGGTTGCGAATTCAATATCTGTGACGATCATAAAGATAAGACCAAAAAAGACAACGGTTATCAAGTTGTTTTATTGGCAAAAAACAAAAAAGGCTATCATAATTTAGCCAAAATGTCATCTATTGCCTACACGGATGGTTTTTATTATGTGCCGCGTATCGATAGAAAAATTATTGAGCAATATAAAGAAGACATCATTGTTTTATCGGGTAATTTATACGGAGAAATTCCGAGTAAAATTCTAAATGTTGGGGAAAGTCAAGCCGAAGAAGCTTTGATTTGGTGGAAGCAGCAATTTGGTGCTGATTTTTATTTGGAAGTCATGCGACACAAGCAAGAGGATGAAATTCGAGTAAATCAAACATTAATAGCTTTCGCAAAAAAGCATAATGTGAAGTTGGTTGCAACCAATAATACGTATTACGTTAATAAAGAAGATGCCAACGCACACGATATTTTATTGTGTGTAAAAGAAGGCGAAAAACAAGCAACGCCAATTGGTCGCGGTCGCGGATATCGATATGGATTGCCTAATCAGGAGTATTATTTTAAATCGGGTGACGAAATGAAGCAACTTTTTGTTGATTTACCCGAAGCGATTATCAATATTCAGGAAATCATCGATAAAGTAGAAATTTATTCCTTGTATCGCGATGTTTTACTTCCCAAATTTAAGATTCCTGATGAATTTGAAGTTTCAGAAGATGCCGAAGACGGTGGCGTGCGAGGCGAAAATAATTATTTAAGACATTTAGCCTACAAAGGTGCCGAAAAACGATATCCAGAACTTTCCGATGATATCAAAGAACGTTTGGATTTTGAATTACTTACGATAGCTAATTCGGGTTATCCAGGCTATTTTTTGATTGTTCAAGATTTTATTGCCGAAGCCCGAAAAATGGACGTATCCGTTGGACCAGGTCGTGGTTCGGCTGCGGGTTCAGCTGTGGCTTATTGTTTAGGAATTACCAATATTGACCCTATTAAATACGATTTACTTTTTGAGCGTTTCTTAAATCCCGATCGTGTTTCCATGCCCGATATCGACATCGATTTTGACGATGAAGGCCGCGGTCGCGTTATGGATTATGTTATTAATAAATACGGTTCAAATCAGGTAGCACAAATCATTACCTATGGTAAAATGGCTACAAAATCTGCCATTAGAGATACTGCTCGTGTGCTAGATTTACCATTGTTTGAAGCGGATCGAATTGCCAAATTGATTCCAGGAATGATGCCTGCCAAATGGAATTTAGCTCGGTTTTTAGCAGAAGACGAAAGCGAAGTCAAAAAAGCATTGCGTTCGGAAGAATTTGAAAAAGTAAAAGAACTAATTGGAATTGCCAATTCTGAAGATTTAGCAGGAGAAACCATTCAGCAAGCAAAAGTATTAGAAGGCTCGATCCGAAATACCGGAATTCATGCCTGTGGAGTGATCATTACACCTAGTGATATAACCAATTTCGTTCCCGTTACAACCGCAAAAGATTCCGATTTATATGTTACGCAATTTGACAACTCGGTAGCCGAAAGCGCTGGTTTGTTAAAGATGGACTTTTTAGGATTAAAAACCCTAACCTTAATAAAAGACACGGTTAAATTGGTCAAATACCGTTTAAATATCGATTTGGATCCAGATAATTTCCCAATTGACGATGCAAAAACATATGAGTTATTCCAACGAGGCGAAACGGTAGGGATATTTCAATATGAATCTCCTGGAATGCAAAAATACATGAAGGACTTAAAACCAACTGTTTTTGCCGATTTAATTGCTATGAATGCACTATATCGTCCGGGACCATTGGAATACATTCCTTCATTCGTTCGAAGAAAAAATGGCGAAGAAGAAATCAAATACGATTTAAAAGCCTGTGAAGAATACTTAGCAGAAACCTATGGAATTACTGTTTATCAAGAACAAGTAATGCTTTTGTCTCAATCATTAGCTGGATTTACAAAAGGTGATGCCGACGTACTTCGAAAAGCAATGGGTAAAAAAGACAAACCTGTTTTGGATAAAATGAAACCTAAATTCATCGAGCAAGCTTCAGAAAAGGGTCATGATTCGACTATTTTAGAGAAAATTTGGAAAGACTGGGAAGCGTTTGCTAGTTATGCGTTTAACAAATCGCATTCCACTTGTTATGCTTGGATTGCTTATCAAACTGCTTATTTAAAAGCACATTATCCAGCAGAATATATGGCTGCGGTGCTTTCAAATAATATGAACGACATCAAACAAGTTTCTTTCTTTATGGAAGAATGTAAACGCATGGGATTAGACGTTTTAGGGCCAGATGTGAATGAATCGTTCTATAAATTTACGGTAAACGAAAATTATGCTGTGCGTTTTGGAATGGGAGCCGTTAAAGGAGTAGGGGCAGGAGCCGTTCAAACTATAGTTGAGAACAGAAAAGAGGGTAACTATAAATCTATTTTTGATTTTTCGAAGCGAATTGACTTGCGTGCAGCGAATAAAAAAGCATTTGAAAATTTAGCATTAGCAGGAGGTTTTGATGGTTTTGTTGAAACCCACCGCGCACAATATTTTCATCATGATGGCGACGGAATTACGTTTTTAGAAAAGGCGATTCGTTATGGATCCAAATTTCAAGAAAATGAGAATTCATCGCAAGTAAGTTTGTTTGGCGATGCTTCTGAAGTACAAATTGCAGAACCCACTGTGCCTCCTTGTGAAGATTGGAGTACGATGGAAAAATTAGCCAAAGAAAAAGAAGTTGTCGGAATTTACATTTCGGGTCATCCATTAGATGAATATAAATTTGAGATGAAATATTTCTGCTCTGCAAAATTGGAAACGCTAAAAAACTTAGCACAGCATTTGGGTAAAAACCTTTCTTTTGGCGGAATTGTAACCAATGTACAGCATCGAACTGCCAAAAACGGTAAAGGATGGGCAACCTTTGTTTTAGAAGGCTATGACGAAAGTTATGAGTTCCGAATTTTTGACGAAGATTATTTAAAATACCGTCATTTCTTGTTGCAAAACCAGTTCGTGTTTTTTAAAATTAATGTAAAAGAAGGTTGGGTTAATCGCGAAACGGGTAAAAAATCAGATCCTAGAATTCAATTTATAGACGCAAAAATGTTGGCCGATGTATTGCCTTCATTTGCTAAAAAATTGATCATTCATTTAGATATTAAAGAGTTACATTCCAATTTTGTGACCGAATTAAATAAATTGTTTACAGCAAACAAAGGCGAAAATTCGGTAACCTTTGAAGTTATGGAATTAGAACGCATTAAAAAAACCTTAGAGATGAGTCCGGTTATTGTTGAAGATGAAATTGTAAGTACAGATGACGGAGAAGAAGTATCTGAAATGGAACTCGATATTCCTGTTGAAAAGGAAGAAATTGTAGTTAAAACCAAGCTTTCTATGCCAAGCCGAAAATTAAAAGTTAAGATTTCGTCTGAATTGCTTCAGGAATTAGACAAAATGCAAGTAAGTTTCAAACTGAATTAATATAAATTCTAAATATAAGACTATAGTTAAAAGTAATCTTAAAACATACTTTCATTGGTAATAAATTCCTAAATTTGCAATTCAAATAATTATAAAATTAAATAGAAAAATATGGCATTAGCAATAACAGATGCTACTTTTGACGAAGTAGTTTTGAAATCAGACAAACCAGTAGTAGTAGATTTTTGGGCAGCTTGGTGTGGACCATGTAGAATGGTTGGACCAGTTATCGATGAAATTCACAGCGAATATGAAGGAAAAGCAGTTGTAGGAAAAGTAGATGTAGATGCAAACCAAGAATTTGCAGCAAAATATGGAGTAAGAAATATTCCAACGGTATTAATTTTCCAAAACGGAGAAGTAGTAGGAAGACAAGTTGGGGTGGCTCCTAAAAAAACCTATACTGATGCAATTGATGCATTATTATAATAGTTTTAAAAAACACATATTGAAGGTTCAACGAAAGTTGAGCCTTTTTTTATCCATAACCATTTACCCATAACCTTTCACCTACAAAATAAAATCTTTCCCTATCTTTACGATATGAATTTAGAGCAGCAAATAGAAAAAATTTCCAGTTTTGAACATTTAGAACTTTTAGCAAATCAAATTGTCGAAGGCTTTATTTCTGGCATGCATAAATCACCTTTTCATGGTTTTTCAGCTGAATTTGCTGAACATAAAACCTATAATCAAGGCGAAAGCACCAAGCATATTGATTGGAAATTATTTGCTAAAACCGATCGTTTATATACCAAGCGATATGAAGAAGAAACTAACTTACGGTGCCATTTGATTCTTGATAATTCCTCATCAATGCATTATCCAAAATTGAAAGCAAATCAGCCATTTTATGAAAATAAAATTGGTTTTTCGGCATTAGCTTCGGCGGTTTTAATGAATTTATTAAAAAAACAACGCGATGCTGTGGGGTTAAGTATTTATTCAGATACGTATGAATATTATGCGCCCGAAAAAGGAAGCGATCGTCATCATCGCATGATTTTAAATACTTTAGAAGGAGTTTTAAAAAATAATTCCAACACAAAAACCACAGACACAGTAACTTATTTACATCAAATTGCTGAGAATTTACACCGTCGTTCTATGGTAATTTTATTTACCGATTTATTTCATTCCCAAGGGTCGGAGGAAGACAACGACAAAATTTTTAGAGCGCTTCAGCATCTAAAACATAATAAACATAAGGTAGTGGTTTTTCATGTGTATGATCAAAAAACCGAATTGAACTTTAATTTTGATGCTGCTCCCAGAAAATTTATTGATGTTGAAACTGGCGAAACCATTCAATTATTTGCCGAAAACAGTCAAGAAGCCTATCAAAAAGTCATTTCAAACTATTTTAAAACAATAGAAGCTACATGTTTGCAATATCAAATCAAATATATTCCGGTAGCAATAGATGAAAAATTTGAAAAAATTATGACTTCTTATTTGGTTGAGAAACAAAAGTTTGCCTAGATCGCTCAAAAAACTTTACCTTTTTTTTAAAAAATATTTGCAGGAATCAAAAAGCGTAGTATATTTGCACTCGCAATCAAGTTCACGGACTGCTTTAGCAATAAAGAATAAGTGAAAATGCACTGGTTTGGTAGTTCAGTTGGTTAGAATACATGCCTGTCACGCATGGGGTCGCGGGTTCGAGTCCCGTCCAGACCGCCAGTAAAGAGGAAGCCTTTCTTTTATGAAAGGCTTTTTTGCCCTCTTAAGATATTTAAAATAGTTGTGTTGTTTATTCCCAAGCAATTGGGATAAGGTTTAGTAGTTAGACCAATGAAAAGCTTTGCATTTATGCAGGGCTTTTTTGATTGTATTAAATCCAAATCGATTTATTTTGCCAAACAATAATCAAGAACAAAATTAAAAACAGCACACAAACAAATAACTTCATAAACGTTCCGGCAACAAAACCTATAAACGAACCCAAAGCGGCTTTTAAGGCGCGTTCTTTTTCATTGAAATTATATAATAACTCACCTATAAATGCCCCCAGAAAAGGCCCAATTAAGAAGCCAAAAGGAATAGGTGAGATAAGCCCTACAATTAAACCTATATTGGTTCCCCAAATCCCATAACTACTTCCTCCGAAAAATTTAGTTCCCTGAGCAGGTATCACATAGTCTAAAATACTAATTATTATTGCAATCATCAGCGTAATGGCAAGCAACCAATAATTTGTTTCAATGGTTGGACAAAAATATAAAAGTAAGAGACCAACCCAACTTAAGGGCGGTCCAGGCAATGCAGGAAGTAAGCTGCCCGCAATTCCAACAAGCATTAAGCAAAAACCAATCAATAATAAAAAGTATTCCATAAATTATTTCTATTTTTACAATGTATTTTTACAAATTTAAAGTTATTCTATTTCAAATGCATAAAGTTGGATTATTATTTTTAGTGCTTTTAGCAACTTCTTGTCAATTATTTGACAAAAAAGTACCGGATGAAAACCAATTATTGCAACAAGAATTGCAAAAAATTAATTGGGAAGAAGTAGACGAATTGCCATCAGTGATGCAATGCGACACCATAAAAGACATAGCGGTTAAGAAACAATGTTTTTTCGATTATTTATCACAAACCATTCAAGAGCGTATAGGAATCGATACCTTACAAATGTTATATCCTGAAACCGATACGATTTCTGTAAAAGTAACGATTAATCCAGATTCGAGTTTGCAATTTGAACCGCAATTTTCTAAAGACAGTGTGGCTTACGACAAAGTAAAAGCCGACAGTATTTTAACCGCCCGTTTAGCAGATTTTCCAAAAGTCGAACCCGCAATTAAACGAGGAATAAAAGTAAAAACCCAGTTTATTCTTCCAGTGATTATTAAAGTTCAAAAATAAATTCAATTGGCAAACGAACGCATCATATTAGGTATTGATCCTGGAACCACCATAATGGGTTTCGGATTGATAAAGGTGGTCAATAAAAAAATGGAATTTGTACAATTGAACGAATTGATTTTATCTAAATACGATAATCATTATCAAAAGTTGAGAGTCATTTTTGAACGTACCATTGAATTAATTGACACCCATAATCCTGATGAAATTGCTATCGAAGCGCCTTTCTTTGGTAAAAACGTGCAATCCATGTTAAAACTGGGAAGAGCGCAAGGTGTTGCCATGGCGGCCGGACTTTCCAGAGATATTCCTATTACAGAATACGAACCCAAAAAAATAAAAATGGCGATTACTGGCAATGGAAATGCGAGTAAAGAGCAAGTGGCTAAAATGCTACAACAACTACTAGGTTTAAAAGAATTACCAAAAAACCTTGATTCAACCGATGGTTTAGCAGCAGCAGTTTGTCATTTTTTCAATTCGGGAAGAGTGGAAATTGGCAAAAGCTATTCGGGTTGGGATGCTTTTGTGAAACAAAATGAATCGAGAATTAAAAAATAGTTTTTAGTCTCAGTTTTCAGTCTCAGTGCTGTAAACTGCGACTGCGACTGAATACTAATAAAATGTCAGGCATATACATCCACATCCCATTCTGCAAGCAAGCTTGTCATTATTGTGATTTTCATTTTTCTACTTCGTTGAAGAAGAAAGACGAAATGGTTCAGGCATTGGCAAAAGAAATTGAACTGCGAAGTAAAAGCACTTCTAACTCCCAACTCCCAACTCCCCACAACGAAGTTATTGAAACTATTTATTTTGGTGGAGGAACGCCAAGTATTTTAGAAATTTCGGATTTGAAATTTTTGATTGATGAGGTATATAGAAACTATAAAGTTGTTTCAACTCCAGAAATAACAGTTGAAGCCAATCCAGATGACTTAAGTTATGAGACAATTCGTCAATTAGCTAATTCACCTGTAAATCGTTTGTCTATCGGAATTCAATCGTTTTTTGAAGACGATTTGAAGTTGATGAATCGAGCGCACAATATGGAAGAAGCCAAAAAATGTTTAGAAATCGCCACGCAATACTTTAATAATATTTCCATTGATTTGATTTACGGAATTCCGAATATGTCCAATGAAAAATGGTTGCAAAACATCGAAACCGCGCTGTCGTTTAATGTGCCGCATATTTCAAGTTATGCTTTAACGGTTGAGCCCAAAACAGCGCTGCATTCGTTCATTCAAAAAGCGATTATTCCGCAACCCGATGACGAAGTGGCTGCAGCCCATTTTCAAATTTTGGTAGACAAACTTTCGGAAAACGATTTTATTCATTATGAATTATCGAATTTTGGAAAAGAAAATTATTTTTCAAAAAACAATTCTAGTTATTGGTTGGGAAAAAAATACATTGGCATTGGTCCTTCTGCACACAGTTATGATGGAAAAAATAGAGGTTGGAATGTGTCAAATAATGCATTGTACATAAAGTCGATTCAAGAAAATAAATTACCCATTGAAATTGAAACATTAACTAAAACCGATCGTTATAACGAATATATTATGACCGGTTTACGCACAATTTGGGGCGTTTCGTTGGATCGAATTGAAGAAGAATTTGGAAAAACTTATTTAGATTATCTGAATCAACAAGCAGCAAAATTCATTGAAGACCATTTATTATTTGTTGACGAGAACATTTTACGAACTACAAAAAACGGAAAGTTTTTGTGTGATGGAATTGCGAGTGATTTGTTTTTATTAAATTTGGAGTAGTTTAAACGCAAAGACCGCAAAGTTTTTCGCAAAGGACGCAACAATTTAATTATACACGCCAAAATAAATAGTATGACAGAAAACGAATAATCTTTAATTCTTTGCGTTTAAAAAATATGAAAGCAACAATAAACAACATACAAATCGATTTATCAAAGCCAATTGATATCTCTATTCCTTTGACTAATAATGATAAAAATCCGATTGCTTGGTATCAAAACGTGCCCGAAATTGAACCGGTAACTATGGGTGACTGGATTGGAAAAGTTTCGGAAGGAAAATCGTCCACAAATTTCAATAATATTTTCTTCAATCCGCATGCCCATGGGACTCATACGGAATGTTTGGGGCATATTACCCGTGATTTTTATTCCATTAATCAATGTTTAAAACAGTTTTTCTTTACTGCTGAATTGATTTCGGTAGAACCAAAAAGCGTTGGAGAAGATTTAATCATTACGAAAGCGCAAATTGAAATTGCTTTGGGCACAACTACACCACAAGCCATCATTATTAGAACATTGCCAAATCCAGAAAGCAAAAAACATTTAAATTATTCGAATACGAATCCGCCTTATTTAGAAGAAGCGGCAGCTATTTTTATCAGAGAAAAAGAAATTCAGCATTTGCTCATTGATTTACCAAGTGTTGACAGAGAACACGATGAAGGAAAATTGTTGGCGCATAAAGCCTTTTGGAATGTGAAAGACATAAATCAAGCTAATGACGACGCTCGATTTAATTGTACGATTACCGAAATGATTTATGTAGACGATTCAGTTAAAGACGGAAGTTATATTTTGAATTTACAATTTGCTTCGTTTGAGAATGACGCGAGTCCCAGTAAGCCGGTTTTGTATAGTTTGGAGTAAGGAGTTTAGAGTTGCAAGTTTGGAGTTGCAAGTTTTAAAAAGTGTAAATTATGGATTATAAAGATTTATTAGCCTATAAAAAATCGTTCGCTTTAGCCATGTTTGTTTTTGATGTATCCAAAAATTTTCCAAAAGAAGAAAAATATTCATTAACCGATCAGATTAGGAGAAGTTCAAGAAGTGTATCAGTAACAATTACAGAATCATATAGAAAAAGAGTTTATCCCAAAAATTTCTTGAGTAAACTTACTGATGCAGAAGCAGAAAATTCTGAAACTCAAGTGTGGTTAGATTTTTCATTAGCATGTGGTTATTTGGAAGAAATAAAATACAACGAACTCACTGCTCTGAATACAGAAGTTGGGAAACTAATTTATTATATGATGAATAATCCAGATAAATTCGGTTCAAGTAAAATATAAATTAAACGATAAAAAACTCCTAACTAAAAACTCATTACTCCCAACTATTGTCATGGATATTCAACAATTATATGAGTTCTGTTTGAGCAAAAAAGCCGTCACCGAACATTTTCCGTTTGATGAAGATACGTTGGTGTTTAAAGTAGGTGGAAAAATGTTTTGTCTAACCTCGTTATCCGATTGGGAAAAAGGAACGCCAAGTCTAAATTTAAAATGCGATCCCGAACGCGCCTTGGAACTTCGACCCGAATATGAAGCCATTGAACCGGGTTATCATATGAGTAAAGTGCATTGGAACACCATTCATTTCCAAAGCGATGTTTCCGATAAAATGATGTGCGAATTGATTAATCATTCGTACGAACTTGTTTTCAAAAGTTTAACAAAAAAAGCGCAACAAGAAATTTTTGGATCCTAAAAAAACCCTCACATTACTGCAAGGGTTTCTATAGTCTTAATACTTAATACTTTTATCTTAATACTAGTATCTGTAATACTCAGGTTTGAATGGACCTTGAACTTCTACACCAATATATTCTGCTTGTTCTGGACGTAATGTTTCTAATTCCACACCTAATTTAGCTAAGTGTAACATCGCTACTTTTTCATCTAAATGTTTTGGTAACATATAAACGTCGTTGTTATAAGCTGCGCTATTTTTCCATAATTCAATTTGCGCTAATGTTTGGTTGGTAAATGAGTTACTCATTACAAAACTTGGGTGACCTGTAGCACAACCTAAGTTTACTAAGCGCCCTTCAGCTAAGATGATTATATCTTTTCCGTTTACGTTGTAAATATCCACTTGCGGTTTTACTTCAGATTTTGTGTGACCAAAGTTTTTGTTCAACCAAGCCATATCAATTTCGTTATCAAAGTGACCGATGTTACAAACTATCGTTTTGTCTCTCATTTGTTCGAAGTGAGATCCTAACACAATATCTTTATTTCCAGTAGTAGTGATAATAATATCAGCAGTTCCAATAACTGTATTTAATTTTTTTACTTCAAAACCGTCCATTGCCGCTTGTAAAGCACAAATTGGATCAATTTCAGTAACAGTTACAATAGAACCAGCACCTCTAAAAGAAGCGGCAGTTCCTTTTCCTACATCTCCATATCCACAAACGATTACTCTTTTTCCAGCTAACATAATATCAGTTGCACGACGAACAGCATCTACTGCCGATTCTTTACAACCGTATTTGTTATCAAATTTAGATTTAGTAACCGAATCATTTACGTTAATTGCTGGCATTGGTAATGTTCCTGCTTTAACTCTCTCATATAAACGGTGAACTCCAGTTGTAGTTTCTTCAGATAAACCCTTGATTCCAGCAACTAATTCTGGATAACGGTCGATAACCATGTTTGTTAAATCGCCACCATCATCTAAAATCATGTTTAAGGGTTGTCTGTCTTCGCCAAAGAATAACGTTTGCTCAATACACCAATCAAAATCTTCTTCATTTAATCCTTTCCAAGCATAAACTTGAATTCCAGCAGCAGCAATTGCAGCAGCAGCCTGATCTTGCGTTGAGAAAATATTACAAGATGACCAAGTAACTTCTGCGCCTAAAGCTATCAAAGTTTCAATTAAAACTGCCGTTTGAATCGTCATGTGTAAACATCCTGCAATTCTAGCACCTTTTAATGGTTGGCTCGCACTATATTCTGCACGTAAAGCCATTAAGCCTGGCATTTCAGCTTCTGCTAATTCAATCTCTTTTCTTCCCCAAGCTGCAAGCGAAATATCCTTCACTTTATAAGCTACAAAAGGTAATGTTTGTGTACTCATCTATTATGTATATTTGTATGTTCTAAAATTAGAGCGCAAAATTACAAAATAACTTTTTATTTTAACAAAGATTTCTATTAATTTGTGAAATGTTTAGCTTTCTAATGATTTGAAAAACAACATACTATAGATGCCATTATATAAAACTATAACAATTAATGAAACGACTACGGCGTACTTTTGGCACATTACCGAAGACGTAACTTCTTTATTTAGAGCGGTTTCATTAAGCGATGCATCTATAAAACGATTAGAGGGGATGAAGTCGGAGGCGCATCAAAAAGGGTTTTTAGCCGTTAGAATGTTGCTTCAATATTTAGATTTTTCAGATAATGATTTAACGTATGATGCTGCCGGAAAACCGCATTTACAAGTTAATAGGCAAAAGTTAGAAGATAAAAGTAGTGAATCCGTCAACCATCACCCATCACCCATCACTCAACATATCTCTATTTCACATTCACACGAGTTTTCATGTATTTGTATTAGCGATGAGGTAATTGGAATTGATTTAGAGTTAATAAAAGAGAAGTCGTTGAAAATTGCACCTAGATTTATGGATGTTATTCATTTACAAGGACTTTCAATTGCAGATCAAGTTACTAAAACAACTATTGTCTGGGGAATTAAAGAATCTATATTTAAAATTAAGAACGAAAAAGGAATTAGTTTTCCAGAGCATATTTTTGAAGATACATTTGATATAGAAGCGGGTAATTGCACTGCCGAATTACATTTTAAAAACCAAATTGAAAAATTTCAGGTTCAATTTCATCTGATTGAAGGTTATGTTTTTGTTTTTTCTAAAATTCTAATGGAATAAAGTTAAAAGTATGCTCGATTTACTATTTGCACAATATAAAGGGTATTCCTTTTTTTTCATTATACTTGAAATAACCGCTGTTGTTTTTGGGATTATTAGTGTTTTGTTTGCAAGAAAAAACAACATATTAGTTTATCCAACCGGATTGATAAGCACACTCATTTTTATTTACATCTTGTATAATTTTAAATTATATGGAGAATTTATAATCAATATTTATTATTCGGTGATGAGTATTTTAGGTTGGTATTTATGGTCAAGAAGGAATAATGGTCAAGAAGAATTTCCGATTTCGATTATGAATTCAAAAGAGTATAAAATTTCGGGTTTAATTTTTACAGTAACCTTATTATTTATTGCTTTAGTTTACCATTTTTTTGATAAATTTACAGATTTAACAGCATATGTTGACGCATTTACAACAGCACTATTTTTTGTGGGAATGTGGCTCATGGCAAAACGTAAAATTGAAAACTGGATTGTTTGGATTATTGCAGATATTATTTCTGTTCCTTTGTATTTTTATAAAGGATTAACCGTTAGCAGTTTGCAATTTATAGTATTCACAATTATTGCTATTTTAGGCTATATAGAATGGAAAATATTTTTACAAAAGAAGATATAAATTACATAAACAGTAAAGGAAGTTCTGTTGAAAAAATTAAGCAACAATTAGATTTTTTCAAACAAGGAATTCCTAAAATTAACCTTGTCAGATCGGCTACGGTGAACGATGGAATTTATAGTTTTACAGAAAACGAAGTTGATTTCTATGTTGATTATTTTGATAAAAACAAAGCACATTTCAACATTGAAAAATTTGTGCCCGCTTCTGGTGCTGCTACCCGAATGTTTAAATTTTTGAATGAGTTCTTAAATGAATTCGATATTCAAAATGATACGATAAATAGTTACATTAATAAACATAAGGCAAAAGACGTCTCTTTGTTTATTTTCGGAATCAGAAACTTCCCTTTTTATAAGCTTGTAAAAGAAAAAACGGTTCAATTATACCCTGATTATTATTCGCAATCTAGCGATACAAAATATTATCTTTTAATTAAAACGTTACTCAGTAGTGAAGGGTTAAATTTTGCTAATCAGCCTAAAGGAATTATACCCTTTCATTTGAAAGAAGAAAAATTTCTTACTCCAGTTGAGGAAAACATCATTGAAGCTGATTTTTTTAAGATTCAAAATAAAAAAACTAAAATTCATTTTACCATTACCCAAAAATTTCAGCCTTATTTTGAAAAAATAACCAACCTTTTTGAAGACTTCGATATTAGCTTTTCCTATCAAAATCAGTCTTCGGACGCGCTTGCGGTTACCGATGATAACATCCCTTTTAGATTAGAAGATGGCTCATTATTTTTTAGACCAGGCGGACATGGTGCTTTAATCGAAAATTTAAATTCATTAAATTCAGATCTTATTTACATCAAAAATATTGATAATGTTTCTCAAAACAATAAATGGATTATTGCTAAAAATAAAAAACTTATCGGTGGCGTTTTGATGCAAACACAATTTCAAACGTTTAATTATTTAAGAAAACTTTCAGAAGGTGATGTAACAGAATTAGAAATAAAAGAAATTAAACATTTTACAGAAACTAAATTAGCGTTTTTATTACCCGAAGAGTTTAATTATTTTCAAAAAGCATATAAAGTAGATTATTTAATCAAAGTTTTAAATAGACCTATTCGTGTATGTGGAATAGTAAAAAACGAAGGCGAACCAGGCGGAGGACCTTTTTGGGTACAAGATGAAAAAGGTAGACAAACACTTCAAATAGTTGAAACCTCACAAATAGATTTTAATAATAATATCCAGAAAGATATTGCAAATGAGGCTAAATTTTTTAATCCAGTTGATATCGTTTGTGCAATCAAAGATTTTCAAGGAAATAAATTTGATTTACTTCAATTTGTAAATGAAAATACAGGATTTATCGTTTCAAAAAACAAAAACGGAAAACCATATAAAGCTATTGAACTTCCTGGTTTATGGAATGGTGCCATGGCTAAGTGGACTACCATTTTTGTTGAAGTTCCAATAGAAACGTTTAATCCAGTAAAAAATGTAAATGATTTGCTAAAACCTGCACATCAACCCGAAAATAATGGATAAAGCACTACTCATATCAGAAGTAACTTTTAAAGCGGTTAGGAGTAGTGGACCAGGAGGACAAAATGTAAATAAAGTAGCATCAAAAGTCATTTTATCATTCGATTTATTGCTTTCAAATGCTTTATCAGAAAATGAAAAAGCACTTTTACAAATTAAACTGGCATCAAAATTATCGCAAGAAAACATCTTATTAATAACAAGCCAAGAAAACAGAAGCCAAATCAAAAACAAAGAAATTGCACTAAAAAAATTCTTGAAAATTCTTGAAAATGGTCTAAAAATTGATAAGCCCCGTAAAGAAACTAAAGTTCCGAGAGGTATTAAAGAAAAGCGACTTAATGCTAAAAAAGTCATGAGTGTTTTGAAACAAAACAGAAAAAAACCAAATTTTTAAAAGGTAAGCTTGGAATTTTAACCGAAAGAGTTTTATCTTTGTCATGTCTCAAAGGGGTGCTTAGATTCTTTCAGAA
>CAMDQL010000004.1 GCA_945905915.1 Flavobacterium psychrophilum | reverse complement strand
GAACGAAGTTTTACTTATGTTGGTGATATTGTTGATGGATTAGTTTCTATAATTGGTAAAGAAAAAGAGGTTGATGGCGAAATTATCAATCTCGGAACCGATGAAGTAAATACTACACAAGATGGAATTACTGCAATGGAACAAATTATGGGTAAGCAATTAATTATTGATAACAGACCTGCCAGAAAAGGTGATCAGCAACGCACAGCAGCGGTTATTGATAAAGCTAGAAATATGTTGTCTTATTCTCCTAAAATTAAATTAAAGCAAGGACTTGAGGCACAAGTTAAATGGTATAAAGAGAAATTTATTGACTAATTTTTGTTGCAAAACGCTGTAATTTTTCAGAAAATAAAGAAGGATTTAATTTATCATACCACTCCAAGGCTTTTTCTTTAAAGTTTTTTGGGTGTTTGTTTTTATACAACTCAGGAAAATAATCTGATAAGTGAACAATTTCGTGTAAACCAGTTTCTTCAAAAATATTCCAAGAATTTCTATTTATCCAGGGAGCATAAATTGTAAATGTAGGAATGTTTAATGCTTTAGACATATTAGTTGCTCCGCCTTCATTACCTACTAGAGCATCACATTGCGATAATACAGCTAAAAACTCGCGCAATCCTTTTACATAAAAATCAAATATTATTTTTGATTTGGTTTCTAAATTACATAATTCAAAAATAGCTTCGGCTTCTTCGCGTTGATTTGGCATATAATTAAACACTAATTGTACCTCTGAAGTATTTGCAATTGTATTTAACACATTTGCCATATTGGAATTAGGTAAGCTCTTGTTTTTTCCGCTTCCTAAAACACTGATCATTACAATAGGTTTTGATATATCTAGACTCTCTGTAATTTGTTTTTTAGCAAATTCAATTTCTGAATTTAATAAATATATTTTAGGAAAAATTACTGGTATTTCTTTATTAAGTGCGGTTTTGGCCAATAAAATCCGAAAAGCATTCGCCGTTCCATTACACTCGGTATCTGGAATAACTGTATGGGTTAGGAAAAATTTTGAGTACCATTTATGGGTGCCAATTCTATTTTTGGCTTGGCTAAGATAAGTAGGAATTAAACTCTGTAATTTTCCATAAGCATCAATAATAGTATCATATCTTTCAGCTTTTAACTCTTTTCCTAACTTAAATAATCCCGAAATACCTTTATAATTTTTTTCTTCAAAAAATACTATTTTGTCAATAAATGGGTTGTTTTCTACTACGGGAAATGTGTTTTTTTGAATCAAGTAATGAATCTCTGCATTTGGGTGTTCCATTTTTAGAGCTTCACATATGACTGTGCTTGCCAGAACATCGCCAATCATCTTAATCTGTATAACGAGTATTTTCATTTCCACTTAAATTATTAAACCGCTACGTTATATTCTCTCAACGCATCATTTAAAGATGTCTTTAAATCGGTTGAAGGTTTTCTTTGTCCAATAATAATGGCACATGGTACTTGATATTCTCCGGCAGGAAATTTCTTTGTATAACTCCCAGGAATTACTACCGAACGAGCTGGAACAACTCCTTTGTATTCAATTGGTTCATCGCCTGTAACATCAATAATTTTAGTAGAACCGGTTAGGCAAACATTTGCACCTAAAACCGCTTCTTTGCCAACGTGAACTCCTTCTACCACAATACATCTAGAACCTATGAAAGCGCCATCTTCAATAATTACAGGTGCCGCTTGTAAGGGTTCTAAAACACCACCAATTCCAACACCACCAGAAAGGTGAACATGTTTTCCAATTTGCGCACAACTTCCCACTGTTGCCCATGTATCAACCATTGTTCCTTCATCTACATAAGCTCCAATATTGACATAACTTGGCATTAAAATAACACCACTCGAAATGTAAGCACCATATCTTGCCACCGCATTAGGTACGACACGAATGCCTTTTTCAGCATAATTGCGTTTTAACAACATTTTATCGTGGTATTCAAAAATACCCGATTCCCAAGTTTCCATTTTTTGAATAGGGAAGTACATTACCACTGCTTTTTTTACCCATTCGTTTACTTGCCATCCGTTTGAAGTTGGTTCAGCCACACGAAGTGTTCCGCTATCTAATAATTCGATAACTTCTCTAATTGCTTTTTGTGTAGTTTCTTCTTGTAATAAAGCACGGTTTTCCCAAGCTTGTTCTATTGTAGATTGTAAATTGGTCATGGTTCTCATAATTTGTGCTACAAAGATAATTTATTTATGGTTATGCAAAAAATGAATAGTTTACCTTTAGAATTAATTTATTAGTATAAAACCTTTATTTTTGTAAAAAAAAGAAATGCCACGAATTTTAGCCATCGATTACGGAATCAAACGAACGGGTATTGCGGTTACCGATGAAATGCAAATGATAGCTTTTGGGCTTACCACAATTCCATCTGAAACAGCAATTGCTTTTTTAAAAGACTATTTTTCAAAAGAGAAAGTTGAGCGCGTAATTGTTGGCGAACCTAAACAAATGGACGGAACACCTTCTCAAAGTGCTGAAATAATTAATGCTTTTGTGGCTAAATTTAAAGCTGCTTTTTCTGAGATTCCTCTAGATAGGGTTGACGAACGTTTTACCTCAAAAATGGCTTTTCAAACGATGATTGATAGCGGATTGAATAAGAAGCAACGTCAAAATAAAGCTTTGGTAGACGAAATTGCCGCAACAATTATGCTTCAAGATTATTTACATTATAAAAAATAGTACTTTTGCATTCGAAATTTAGAATTCAGAAATTAGAAAACAAAGATTATGATTTTACCAATATACGGATACGGAGAACCTGTTTTACGAAAAGTTTGCGAAGACATTTCTCAGGAATATCCAAATCTTAAAGAGACAATTGCGAATATGTATGATACAATGTATCATGCACACGGAGTTGGATTAGCGGCTCCTCAAGTTGGGCTTCCTATTCGTTTATTTATTGTAGATACAGAACCTTTTAGTGATAGTGATGATGTTTCTAAAGAAGAAGCGGCTTTAATGAAAGAGTTCAAAAAGACGTTCATTAATGCAAAAATCATTAAAGAAGAAGGTGATATTTGGGGATTTAATGAAGGTTGTTTAAGTATTCCAGATGTTCGGGAAGATGTTTTTCGTCATGACACCATTACTATTGAATATTTTGATGAAGATTTCAATAAGAAAACAGAAGTGTATAATGGTTTAATTGCGCGTGTTATCCAACATGAATACGACCACATCGAAGGAATTTTATTTACCGATCATTTATCCATGTTGAAAAAGAAATTAATTGGAAAGAAATTACAAAATATAATGGAAGGTAAAGCCAGACCCGATTATAAAATGAAATATGCAAACAAAAAAGGCCGTTAAATTGTAATTAGTGCCTTTTAAAAGTAAATTGCTTTTTTAACTAAACTTTTCACTTTTTACTTTAAAATAATATATTTGCCAACCATAATAAAAACTAACATGAGCATTCAAAAAATATTAGCTGTTTCTGGAAAACCAGGATTATATGAATTAAAGATTCAAACCCGTACAGGTTTTGTTGCAGAATCTTTATTAGACGGAAAAAAAATTACAGTAGGCATGAGAGCTAATGTGAGTTTGTTGTCTGAAATTGCGGTATATACCTATTCTGAAGAAGTACGTTTAGCTGAAGTATTAAAAGCTATTGCAACTAAAGAAAATGACGGACCAGCCATTTCTCACAAAGAAGATGATGCAACATTAAAAGCCTATTTCAGAGAAATTTTACCAGAATTTGATGAAGACAGAGTATATACTTCAGATATAAAAAAAATCTTAAACTGGTATAATTTATTACAACCAAAGGGTTTTGTTTCGGTAGAAGCATTGTCTAAAGAAGAAAAAGAAGAATCAACAACTGCTGAATAAGTAGTTGATAACAATATTTTAAAATCCTGCGTTTTCCACGTGGGATTTTTTATTTTTACAGAAACAAGAACAATTTCAAACTTGAAACTTGAAACAAAAAATAAAAACATGAACACACGCCAAGAACAACTACAAGCTTTCAATCGCCTTTTAGATATTATGGACGATTTGCGCGAAAAATGCCCTTGGGATAAAAAGCAAACACTCGAAAGCTTACGTCATTTAACGATTGAAGAAACCTACGAACTAGGTGATGCAATTTTAGATAACGATTTGCAGGAAATCAAGAAAGAGTTAGGTGATGTGTTGCTACACATTATTTTTTATGCGAAAATTGGAAGCGAAACCAATGCATTTGATATAGGTGATGTAGCCAATGCTATTTGTGATAAATTAATTGATCGTCATCCGCATATTTATGGCGATGTTGTCGTAGCTAATGAAGAAGAAGTAAAACAAAATTGGGAAAAACTAAAACTAAAGGAAGGCAAGAAATCAGTTTTAGAAGGTGTTCCAAAAAGTCTACCTGCATTAGTGAAAGCAAGTCGTATTCAAGATAAAGTGAAAGGAGTAGGATTTGATTGGGAAGAACCGCATCAAGTTTGGGACAAAGTGCAAGAAGAACTAAACGAACTCCAAGTTGAGGTTCAAGCGGGTAATCAAGAAAAAATTGAAGCCGAATTTGGCGATGTTTTGTTCTCCATGATAAATTACGCAAGATTTTTAAAAGTAAACCCTGAAGACGCCTTAGAACGCACCAATAAAAAATTCATCAAGCGTTTCCAATATTTAGAAAGTAAAGCCTCTGAAATAGGTAAGCCATTAATGGACATGACTTTAGCAGAAATGGATATTTTCTGGGAAGAAGCGAAGAAACTTTAATTTACAATTCATATGTATTACGCAGTAATTTTTACCTCCACTCGAACTGAATTAGAAGCAGGTTATACAGAAATGGCCAATAAAATGGTTGAATTAGCCAAAGCCCAACCTGGATTTATGGGAGTTGAAAGCGCCAGAAATGAAATAGGAATCACTGTTTCTTATTGGGAAAGCTTGGAAGCCATAAAAAATTGGAAAGCCAATATGGAGCATCTTGAAGCTCAAGAGAATGGTAGAACTACTTGGTATAAAAATTATAAAGTTAGAATAGCAAAAGTGGAACGCGAATACGAGTTTTAAAAAAAAATCCCGAGCTTTCACTCGGGATTCATTTTACATATCTTTAATTTGTTGCAGTTTTTCTTTCCACAATTTTAAATCGTCTTTGTGGCGTTCAATACTTTTTTGAACTTCTTTGATGAATGGATTTTCACCTTTAGAACTGCTACTAATAAACTGAATGTTGTTTTCTAATTGGAAAATTTCACTTTGAACTTCATCAATTTTCTTTCTAATAAAAAATTGCTCTTGTTCTAAAGCACGTTTATTGTCGTTTTCACTCAATTGCTCTATGCGGTTGCTAAAACGCATCATTTCAGTATCTTTTTTAGACATACTTAGTTTTTCAAACAAGGCATCTAAAATTTTGTTGAATTTACCTTCAATGTGTCTTCGGTTAAACGGCACTTTACCAAAAGTTTTCCAAGTAGCAATATGCGCTTTTATAGAATCTAAATCGGCTTTGTGTTCTCCCACTAGTGTAAAATCTTTCAATTCGTCTAAGAAAGCTTTTTTCTTTTCAAACGCTTCTACTTCTTCGCTGTTTTCTGAATTTCTAGCTTTATGCATTCGATCAAAATAAGCGTTACAAGCAAGTTTAAAGTCGTTCCAAATGCTGTCTGAATATTTGCGAGGCACATGTCCAATTTTTTTCCAATCGTCTTGAATTTGCTTCATGATTGGCGTTGTTGCATTAAAATCGTTACTTTCTTGAAGCGATTTTGCTTTTTCAACTAAAGCTATTTTTTTAGCCAAGTTGTCATTTTGTTCATGCTTAATGTCTTTATAAAATACATTTTTGTGCACATTAAATGCTCTTACTGCATTTTTAAATTTGGACCAAGTCTCTTCAGTTACATCTGCAGGAACTTTACCTGCTTTGAAAAAGGCTTCACGTAAAATTTCTAACTTTTTAATTTGCCCTTGCCAACCGCTATGCGAATCAATTTTTTCAGTTCCTAAAGCTTCAATTTGAACTATAATTTCGTTTTTAAGCGCTAAATTTTCGGTTTCTTTACCTCTTGCAAGTGCATATAAAGCTTCGCGCTTGTCGTGCATTTGCTTGGTAATTTCACTAAATTCATTCCAAATCACTTCTCTATGCTCTCTGTCAACCGGACCAATTTCTTCTTTCCAAACGCGGTGTAATAATTGCAATTCGCGAAAAGCTTTCATTACATCTTCTTCATTCAATAAAGCAGTTGCTTTGGTAATTATTTGTTGTTTTTGCTCTAAATTATTTTTTAGATCTAAATCGCGCGCTTCTTTATCTAAATGAATAACATCGTAAAAACGCTCCATATGAAAATGGTAGTTGTTCCAAAGAATATTGTATTTATCTCTCGGAATTGCTCCTGCATTTTTCCAACGATCACGAATATCATTTGCCTTTTTAAACATATCACCAATTGATGAATCTCCAGAATCAATCAATTGTTTTAGCTCTTCAATCAACCCTTCACGAACAGCAAAGTTGTGTTCTAAATTGTTTTGTAATTGTTTAAAATGTTTGGTTTTGTTAGTTTTATAAGTATTAAATATTGAATCAAATTTATTTTTTAACGGAAAATGATATTCAAATTCAACACCCTCTTCATTGTTTTGTGCATTGAATTCTTCTCTTTTTTCGTCAATAAAATGATGGTATTTGTCTGAAAAAGCCTTTCTAATTCCTTCAGCATGGTCTTTTATAGCCATGACTTTTTCATTGGTAACTAATTTTTCAAGCTCATCGGTTAATTCTTCCATCGATAAGGCATCATAATCAAGCATTAAAATTTCATGCTTTTCTTTTACCGAATCATCTTCGTTTTCCTCTGCATTCGAATTATCAATCTCTTCTAAAACCGATTGATTGTCTGATAAATCTTCTACTTCTTGTACTTCGATTGGAGTCTCAATTTGTACCTCAACTTGTTGTTCAATTGGGTCTTGTCCGTCTGCGTTTTGCAGGTTATCATGTTGTGCTTCTGACATTGTATAAATGCTTAAGGTTACTATTAAGCCGTGAAGATAGTAAAGCACCACGAAAATTCAAAAAAAAACGACTAATTATGTGTTTTTTTCTTTGAAACGAATGGTTTAGGCTTTTATGGTTTCAATTTTCCCGCTATACGCTTTGCAAGGCGTCGCTTCTATCGGGGTTAGATAGTTATCAAAAGGCTTTCTTGGGATTGTATTTTTAGAACTATTATTTATTAGAACATAAATCGAATTTCAAATTTCACTTTTGACTTTTTTATTCAAAAATTATTCATTCCAAATCTTCCAAGCTTTTTCTGCCTGAAAAATCAGCATTTCATATCCGTTTTTAGTTTTTGCACCATGTTCTTTTGCTTTTTTCAAAAAAGTTGATTCTTCCGGATTGTAAACTAAGTCAAGCGCGATATGTTTTTTGGTGAATAAAGAATAATTTAAATCAGGACATTCGGTCACATTAGGAAATGTCCCAACAGGCGTTGTATTAATTATTATTTGGTATTCCTCAAAAATTTCAGCGTTCAAATCAGCATAATCAAATTGAAATTCGTCTGGTGTTCGGGACACAAAATCATATTCAATTTTTAATTTTCGCAACGCATAAGCAACTGCCTTACTTGCACCACCTGTACCTAATATTAATGCTTTTTTGTGGTGTTCATTTAAAAGAGGTGTTAATGCTTTTTTGAAACCATAATAATCAGTGTTGTAGCCTTTAAGTTTTTTCTTTTTGGAAATAGTTACGCAGTTAACAGCACCAATTTTTTTTGCAGTTTTTGACAACTTGTCTAAATGCGGAATTATGGTTTCTTTATAAGGAATAGTTATGTTAAGACCTACTAATCCCTTAGTTTCGTGAATCAAATCCGAAAATGATTTTATATTTGACACATCATAATTAGTATATTCGCAATTATCAAAATGCCCCATTTCAAACTTTTCAGTAAAATATTTTTCAGAAAAAGAATAACTAATATTGTGGCCAAGAAGACCAAATTTTAGTTGCTTTTTATTTTCCTTTTTCATGTGTTTTAAAGTTTAAATGACATAAAACAAAAATAATAACATAATGCACAAAACAATGTTAGGGGAATGTTGTTTTTATAACGACTTTCTTAGTTTTTGGTTTTTAATGATTTTAATGATAATGGGAAGTATTGAAATTAGAATAATAGATATAACCACCTTTTCAAAATTCTCTTTTACCCAAGTAACTTGCCCTAAAAAGTAACCCAAAAAAGTTATACTTGTTACCCATACAACTGCTCCCGTGATGCAATAAAGGATGTATTTGTAATATTGCATACTTCCAGCGCCTGCTACAAAAGGGGCAATTGTCCTAATTATAGGAATAAAACGCGCCATGATAACTGCTTTACCGCCATTTTTTTCAAAGAATTGCTCGGTTTGTGTAATGTACTCTTTTTTTAGAAATAATATTTTTTCTCTTTTCTTAATGTAAACGCCAAATTTATTTCCAATAAAATAATTAAGATTATCACCACAAAGCGCAGCTATTATTAATAACGGAATAATGATGGTCATGCTTAATTGTCCAGTAGTAGCGGCAATTACACCAATAGCAAAAAGCATCGAATCGCCTGGTAATAAAGGCATTACTACAAAGCCAGTTTCTACAAAAACCACAAGAAAAAGGATGAAGTATATTAGGTTGTCATATTCTTGAATTAATCCTTGAATGACAGTCAACGGATCTTTTAAAAATTCCAGTAAAAATTCTATTAATTCCATGTAAGGGTTGGATTAGTTTTCAAATTTTGCAATTTGTTTTTGTACTTCGGTTCGTTCCCAAACCACTGGAAAATATTCTTTTAATAAAGTGCGGTTGTTATAATTCAATCGCAATCCATTGTTTAGATGAAAATTTCCTTTAATTGATTCATTTTTAGTGAAGTATAATCCAGCTAAACGGTATTCAATTTCATATTCTTCATTAAACAAGTTAGTTGCCTCTAATAAAATTTCAATAGCGGTTTCAAATTCACCTAAAAATTGTAAAACATCGGTCCAAAGAGTGAATGTGTCCAGATTTACATCGCCACATTCAAAAGCTTTTCTATAACCATACTCGGCTTCTTCAAATAAATGAAGGGCACTATTTACAGCAGCAAATCGTTTCCAATACAATGGATTTTCGCCATCAATTCCAATGGCTTTATTTACATAATATAATGCTTTTTGAAAATCTTTTTGACGAATGTAAAAATCGGTAATCGCTATCCAACCCTTATCTAATAATGGGTCTTCGTGAACCGTTTTTAAGTAGTAACTAAGTGCTAATTCAGTGTTTTTTAGTCGCTCATAGCATTTTGCCATACGCAATAAAACAAACGAAGACGGATCGTCTAATTCAATAGCAGTAGTGTAACAATCGATTGCTTCTTGAAACTGCTTTAATTTTTCAAAAGACTTTGCTTTTTCCATGTAAGCACCAAGAAATCCATCATCGATAATAGTTGCATATTCAAAAGCCCAAACCGCTTTCTCATAATTTTTAAGGGCATAAAATTGTCTTCCTAGTTGATGCCAAGCGACTTCACTATACGGATTATGATTTATAAATTTATTAAGATATTCAATGGCTTCTTCATTTTGGTCTAAGAAATCAAAACAGTATACTACATTATAAAGTGCCGAATAATCCTCGGTATCTTCGTCTAAGCATTTAATAAAGTTTTCTTTAGCCAGTTCTAAATTATCCATAAAAAGATATTCCATTCCTATCATAGAATATACGTCGGCATAATCATCAGTATATTTCAAAGCAATTTTTAAATATTCAATGGCTTTATTATGGTCGTCTTTTTTGGAATATATATTGGCTTTTTGAATGTAGATTTCTTCATTCGTGGGCTCAATAGCATATAGCTCGTTTAGTAACTTTTCTGCAATGTCTAATTTGTCTTCATAGACGAGCATTTCTACGTGTACGAGCTTTAATCCAGTAGATTTTGGGTGTTGTTCTAAACCTAATTTTAGCGCTTTTTTAGCCAAATTCAATCGGCCTGTATCCATATAATGAAGAATGATGTCTTCAAATTCTTCTGAGTCAAAGAAAAAAACTTTATTGGTTTTTAACATTGATTCAAATTTAGACAAGGATAAGCTATTTTCTTCTTCTTCGTGACTCAAATTCATAGCGCTTTATTTTATGATTTATCCTTACTAAAGGTACTTCTAATTACTGATTTACTTAGCGTGAAAACGTAATTGTTTTAAACAATTTAATTAACAATTTTCCAACTTAAAATCAATATCAAAAATCAATCTCAAATAAGAAAATCATTCATTATTTACTTCATTTCGCTTGCAATTTCATCAAGTACTTCAATAATAATGCCACAACCTTTTCTTATTTCATCATGACTTATTGTTAGCGGAGGGGTAATTCTAACGGCGCATCCTTCAAATAATAACCAAAATAAAATCAATCCTCTTTTATGACCACGAAGCACTATTTCATTAGTGATTTCTGGAGTTTCTGTCATTGCGGCAAGCATTAATCCGCGACCACGAATTTCTTTTATTAATGGATGTACTAATAAACTTCTAAATAATTTTTCTTTTTCAAGTGCCTCTGCCATTAGGTTGGTTTCGGTAATTTCTTGTAATGTAGCTAAACAAGCGGCAGCAATTACTGGATGCCCGCCAAATGTGGTTATGTGCCCTAGTTTTGGATCGTGACTCAATAAATCCATCATACTTTCTGAAGCTGTAAAAGCTCCAACTGGCATTCCGCCACCCATTCCTTTTCCCATTACTACGACATCGGGAATGACATCGTAATTTTGAAATCCGAAAAGTTTTCCTGTACGTCCAAATCCAGGCTGAATTTCGTCTAAAATCATCAAAGCGCCTACTTCATCACAGCGTTTGCGTACTTTTTTAAGGAAATCGTTTTTAGGCTGAATAAACCCAGCGCCTCCTTGAATCGTTTCTAATAAAATTCCGGCTGTTTTAGTGGTAATTTTCTCTAAATCGGCCTCATTGTTGAAGGTAATAAAGTCTACATCAGGTATTAATGGGCGAAAAATTTGTTTACGTTCCTCAAAACCCATTACACTCATACTTCCCATAGTATTACCATGATAAGCATTGTGACAAGATATCAATTGACTTCTTCCGGTAACTCTTCGTGCTAATTTTAAAGCGCCTTCAATAGCCTCAGTTCCTGAATTTAATAAATAGGTTTTTGTTAATGGATAAGGTAGGTTTTCAGCTAGTAATTTACACAATTCAGTCGCTGGATGTTGGGCATATTCTCCATATACCATAACATGCGAATAAGTGTCTAATTGCTTTTTTATGGCATCATTAACCCGTTGTGGCTGATGCCCTAATGTACACGCTGAAACCCCAGCTACAAAATCTAAATAGGCATTTCCATTCGTGTCATAGATATAAGAGCCTTTGGCATGTGAAACCTCTAAGGCTAGGGGATAAGGTGTTGTTTGAGCTTGGTATTTAAAAAAATCTTTAATCATTACTTTACCTTTTCTGATTTAACAGGTTTTACTGTTGTATCTTTTGGTTTTGGATTTTTTTTATCGTATTCCAAAGTTTCTTTCAAAATCTCCATTGGCTTTTCTGCTTTGGTCGCTTTCTTTTTTGACTCTGATTTCGCTTTTTCATCTAATGCCAATTCTTCGGCAGGAAAAATATCCTCTTTGGACAATATTCGTTCATCGCCACGCCAAACAAAACCTCTAAGCTTTCGAGCATTTTCGGGAAATTCATCTTCGGGATAAATATTACTTTCTGCGTTGTTAAAACCTGTCATGGTTTCAATCTTATTTTCAATCATTTCGGCATTGATTCGGCTACAAACTGATTTTCGAATTCCTACAAATTCATTTTTATCGTTATAGATGTAATAAATAGATTCAGCATTTTTAATAACATCAATTTCTTTCAATTTTTGGTCAATAAATTTTCCATACAAATTTTGCCCTTTAATTTGGTTATACCCGTTGAGACTTAGGGAATCTTTTTGAATGATAAATGCGTTATTCAGCACTTTTAACGAATCTAATTGTTCGGTTTTGTTGTTGCCTATTAAGTGCATAACATCACCAGTCATTTGATTTTCGTTATTCCAAAGTATCGGTTTGCCAATAAGTTGAGTCAATTCATTTTTTGTGCTTGAATGCAACGAATCACATTTACCGCTCATATCGGTTTTGTAGAATCGAACATTATTAAATGCTCGTATAATTCGGTTTTCCTTTGGTCCGGAAACGATAATTTTTTTGCCATGCATAAACATGGTGTCTTTTTCAACTAAGGTTTTAACCAAGGCTTTTTTGGTTAAAATCATAGAATCTTTTTTGGTTTCTATATTTCGATATAATTCGGCAAAATGGCCAGTAGCAATTACTTTATTGACCGTATCAGTAATTTTAACATTATTGATCCCTCTGGAGTAATTTTTCTTTCGGTCATAATACAAATCGTCGCCTACAATAATTTTATTATCGTAGGTGATTTTTGAATTTTTTGTAAGTTTCCCAACATCATTCGTTGTATCATAAAATCCATTTTCGGTATAAATTACATTTTCTTTGCTGGTGATGGTTGAAGGACCAAAAACATAAGCGTGACCCGAATTTTCATAAAAATCCAAATGATTGGTTTTAATGGTTGATTTTGGATTAGTTACGGTTACAGCGGTAGTAAATTTGTATTTTTTTTGATCTACATAATAACGGCCTGATTTACTTTTTAGTGTGTTTTCTTTATTGTGAATGGTTCCAAAAGAATTATAAAAGGCTTGTTGGTTTTTTTTGTCAAAATAAACGGTGTCGGTAACTAAAGTAGATTCGGGTGAACGCATTGATACCTCGCCAGTAGCATAAGCTAATTCGATTTTTGCATCATACTCTGCATACCTGCTGTTCAAAAAAATAGTGTCGCCTTGATTGATTTGAACATTTCCAAAAGCTTTAATATATTCTTCATCTTTAAAATGATACGCTTTGTTACAATTTATTTTAACCCCATTATGCAAAACGCGAACATTTCCGGTAAACACAATTGCTCCTGGAATTTCGGTTTGATTCATGTCAATAAAATCAGAGTTTTCAATGATGATTTTCTTCTTTTCTTGAGCGTAAGAAAAGGTTATTGAAACTACTAAAAATGTAATAAAGAAATAGGCTTTTTTCAAAATGCATTTATTTTGAGTCAAATTTAAGTAAAAACTAGAAAAGCGGTTGATTATTAAGTTTTTTTTATCAGTTTTATTTTTGATGTGATCCAAAATAGTAAAAAAAGAAAAAACTCGCTAAGACAATTACTGTTTTAGCGAGTTAAAAAAAAATAAAAAAAAATTATTTTGTAATAGTTTGTTTTCTGTCAGGACCAACTGAAACTACTTTGATAGGTACTTCAACAGCTGTTTCAATAAATTCTATATAAGTTTTCAATTCTTTTGGTAATTCATCATAGGTTGTCATACCAGTCAAGTCTGCTTTCCAACCTTTCATTTCGGTAAATATTGGAGTTACATTTTCTGGCTCAATGTTGTAGGGTAAATGTTGGATTGTTTTTCCTTTATAATTATATCCAGTACAAACTTGTAACTTTTCAAATCCTGAAAGTACATCGCCTTTCATCATGTATAACTGCGTAACTCCATTAACTTGAACGGCATATTTTAAAGCTACTAAGTCTAACCAACCACAACGGCGTGCACGACCAGTTACTGAACCAAATTCATTACCTACACTTGCCATGGTTTGTCCGGCTTCATCGAAATCTTCCGTTGGAAAAGGACCGCTACCTACACGCGTGGTGTAAGCTTTAAAAATTCCGAAAACGTCTTTTACTTTGTTAGGCGCAATTCCTAAGCCAGTACAAGCACCAGCCGCAGTAGTGTTTGAAGAAGTTACAAAAGGGTAGGTTCCAAAATCAACATCTAATAAAGAGCCTTGTGCTCCTTCGGCTAATATAGATTTTCCTTCTTTTAAGGCTTTGTTTAAATATTCTTCACTATCTATAAAAGTTAATTTTTTCAAGTCTTTTACGGCTTCAAAAAATTCTTCTTCCATTTCTTTTAAATCATATTGAAGATCAACATCATAGAAAGCAATCATGGCTTCGTGTTTATCAGCTAGTGCTCTATAACGTTGTTTAAAATCTTCTAATTCTAAATCACCCACACGCAATCCGTTTCTACCTGTTTTGTCCATGTAGGTTGGTCCAATTCCTTTCAAGGTTGAGCCAATTTTTGCTTTTCCTTTTGAAGCTTCAGATGCAGCATCTAACAAGCGATGGGTTGGCAAAATTAAATGAGCTTTTCTAGAAATAAATAGTCTAGCGGTAACATCCATGTCAAATTTAGCTAAACCTTCAATTTCTTTTTGAAAAACTACAGGATCGATTACAACACCGTTTCCAATGATATTAATAGCGTTTTTATGAAAAATACCAGAAGGTATCGTTCTTAAAACATGTTTGATTCCGTCAAATTCCAAGGTGTGTCCCGCGTTTGGTCCGCCTTGAAAACGAGCAATGATATCGTATTTTGAAGTTAAAACATCAACTATTTTTCCTTTTCCTTCATCTCCCCATTGTAATCCGAGTAGTAAATCTACAGTCATTATTTGTTTATTTATTGTTTGTAGTTAGTTTTTTTATTGTTTTTTAGTACCATAAAAGTAGAGCGAATGCGTATGAATATTAATACCAAACAGTTCTTCCATGGTTAGTTTTATTTGTTGAATTCTTGGATCGCAAAACTCGATTACTTCGCCCGAATCGGTAAGAATAATATGATCGTGTTGTTTGTCAAAGTATGATTTTTCGTAATGTGCTTGATTTTGCCCAAACTGATGACGACGCACTAATCCACATTCTAATAAAAGTTCGATGGTATTGTATAATGTAGCTCGACTTACCCGATAGTTTTTATTTTTCATTTTGATGTACAACGATTCAATATCAAAATGCTCGGTTGCATTGTAAATTTCTTGAAGAATTGCAAAACGTTCGGGGGTTTTCCGATGCGCTTTTTCTTCTAAATAGTTGGTAAAAACATTCTTTACAATTTCCTGATTTTTGTTTTCCATTGCTTTGGTAAATGAAATATAAGCAAAGATAGTCAAACTTAGAATTTAGAGTTTAGAAATTAGAACTATTTTTGAACAGAGTTATTAAGAATATTTTAAACTAAAAACAATTTATTATTTATAAACCCTAGTAATTTTATCAATTCCATCAACTTTTCTGATGTTGTCGATCAGTTTTTTCAGAATGGTATTATTTTGCACAACAACAGTTACTTGCCCTTTAAATATACCGGCTTCGCTACTCAATGAAATGCTTTGAATGTTCACGTTCATTTGATTAGAGATTACTTTGGTCAGTTCGTTCGTCAAACCTAAAGTATCCATACCAGTGATTCTTAAAACTGCTTTAAATTCTTCTTGAGATGAGTCAATCCATTTGGTTTGAATGATTCGGTACGCATAGTTTGATTGTAAACTGATGGCATTTGGACAATCTTTTTTGTGTACTTTAATTCCTTCGTTTATAGTAATGAATCCAAAAACTTCATCACCCGGAATAGGATTACAACAAGTGGAAAGTTTGTAGTCTAGTTTGTTTTGCTCAACTCCAAAAACCAACAGGTCAAATTTCTTGTTTAGTTCATTTTTTCGAACTTGTTCTGAAGATGCAGTGGGTGTTCTTTTTATTGTTTTCTTGAAAAAATTAACAAGCGTATTGCTTTTTTGAGCTGCAAAATCTTTTAATTGCTGGTTCTCAATGGTTCCTATACCAGCTCTGTAGAATAAATCTAAACTAGTGTGTAATTTAAAAAAATTGACAAGTTCGTTCAGTGTTTGTTCATTCAGAGTTATTTTAAGATGACGTAATTTCCTTTCTAATAGCTCTTTTCCTTCCTCGGCAATCTTTTTAGTATTTTCGTTTAGAACATTTTTAATTTTATTTTTTGCTCTTGAAGTAGTCACATAATCAAGCCATTGCGAAGTTGGTTTTTGGTTTACCGATGTAATAATTTCAACTTGATCACCACTATTTAGTTCATAATTCAGCGGCACTAATTTTCCGTTAACTTTTGTTCCCCTTGTTGTTACACCAATTTCTGAGTGTATGCTAAACGCAAAATCAAGCGACGTAGCACCTTTGGGCAGCGATTTAATTTCGCCTTTAGGTGTAAAAACATAAATTTCTTTGGCATACAAATTCAGTTTAAAATCTTCTACAAAATCAACTGCATTACTTGCCGAATTTTCAAGAGCTTCTTTTAGTTGGTTAAGCCAAATTTCTAATCCATGTTCTTCGGTAGCGCCATTTTTATATTTGTAATGTGCTGCATATCCTTTTTCAGCAATTTCATCCATGCGTTCGCTTCGCACTTGAATTTCTACCCAGCGCCCTTTTGGACCCATAACGGTGATATGAAGCGCTTCATAACCTGTTGATTTTGGTGATGAAATCCAATCACGTAGTCTACTCGGCGAGGGTCTATAATGATCGGTTACGACTGAATAAATTTTCCAAGCAATGAATTTTTCGTCGTGTGGATTTGATTTGTAGATAATTCGGAGTGCAAATTTATCGTAGACTTCGTCAAAAGTAACGCTTTGCACTTTCATTTTTCTTCGAATTGAATAAATTGATTTGGGTCGACCTTTTATGGTAAATTCAATTCCTTCTTCTTGTAATGAAGTACTTAAAACATCTGAAATCGTTTTGATATATTCGTCTTGCTCTTCTTTAGTTTCCTTAATTTTACTAACAATATCATTATAAACAACAGGTTCAGTGTATTTTAACCCTAAATCTTCAAGCTGTGTTTTAATATTATATAGTCCAAGGCGATGGGCAAGAGGGGCATAAATGTATAAGGTTTCTGAGGCAATTTTGGCTTGTTTATAATCGGCCATACTCCCCATGGTTTGCATGTTGTGTAATCGATCGGCAATTTTGATTAAGATTACACGAACGTCATCATTCAAAGTTAGTAGCATTTTCCGGAAGTTCTCCGCTTGCATTGAAATCTCTTGATCGGTTTTAACCTTGGAAATTTTTGTTAATCCTTCAACTAATTGAGCTATTTTTGGATTAAACATTTTTTCCATGTCTTGCACGGTAATGTCAGTATCTTCAACTACATCATGCATCAAAGCTGCAGCAATAGAAGTAGCACCTAACCCAATATCTCGAGCTACAATTTTTGCTACGGCAATAGGATGAAAAATATAGGCTTCTCCCGATTTTCTTCTTTGGTCTTTGTGAGCATCAACGGCAACATCAAAAGCCTTACGAATGATTTTTTTATCGTCATTGGTAAGTGTTTGATAGCTAATGCGAAGTAGTTCTTTATATTCTTGTGCAATGGCTTTATTTTCGGCTTCTAATTCTATTGGAGTCATACCTTTTCTTTAATCAACTAAAAGTAAGATATATTTTCTAATTATGCAAATCTTGAAAACAGAAAAAAGAGTTAAGAAAATATACTAAAAGCCACGTTGACGTTTGGCTTCAAATAACAATATGGCTGCTGCAACCGATACATTCATAGAATCTATTTCGCCTTGCATCGGAATGATGATATTTTTAGTGCTTTCGACGCGCCATTTTTCAGACAAACCGGTAGCTTCTGTTCCAACTACCAAAGCAGTGGGAGTAGTGAAGTCTTGTGTATGATATTCGGTTGAGTCTTGTAACGTTGCCGAATATATATTGATGTTATTTGCTTTCAAATAAACTATCACTTCTTCCGTAGTTCCCATAGCTATTTGGCGAGTAAATAAACAACCTACGCTGGAGCGAACTATATTAGGATTGTATAAATCACTTTTTGGATTAGCGATAATAACCGCGTCAACATTAGCAGCATCGGCTGTTCTTAAAATGGCGCCAACATTGCCAGGTTTTTCTAATGATTCACCAACTAATATTAATGGATTTTTAGATAATTTTAAATTGGATAAGGATAATGATTTTGTTTTAGCAATGGCTAAAATGCCTTCGGTAGTATCGCGATAAGCCAGTTTTTGATAGACTTCTTTTGAAATTTCGATGAGTTGATGATCAGATTTTTGGATGTTCAGATTTTCGTAATGTTGCACTAAATCAGTACAGATTAAAATAGTTTCTATTTCATAACCTCCTTTTACAGCCAATTCAATTTCGCGTTGTCCTTCAATTAAAAAAGTGCCCGTTTGTTTTCGAACTTTTGCTTTTTCTTGTAATTGAACTAACGATTTGATATACGGATTTTGAACCGAAGTGATTTGTTTCATATTTTAGGACACAAGATTAGCCACGAAGGCACTAAGACGAAATATTTTTGCAAAGATATTGTTTTGTTGGGTATTATTTCTAATAAAAAAAACCACAAAGTTGTTTAATTCTTTGTGGCTTTAAGACTTTGTGGCTAAGACTATTTTTTTTGTTGTTCAAACTTTCCTTTGTAACGCTCATATAATTCGGTGTGGTGACTTTCTAAACTGATTTGTCTTCCATCGATAAAAGCGAATGAAATCAAATTTGTTTTCATATCCAAAGCATCTCCTTCCGAAATAAATAATGTGGCACTTTTGCCTGATTCTAAAGTTCCATATTGGTTGTCAATTCCTAAAAGTTTAGCCGAGTTTCCAGTGATTAATTGTAAGGCTTGTTCTTTAGTTAATCCCCATGCAGCACAAGTTCCTGCATAAAAAGGAAGGTTTCGGGTTTGCATACGTTCCATGTCACCGGCATTTTGCAACGCAACTAAAACTCCAGCATCGACTAAAAATTTTGCGTTTTTGTATGGTAAATTCACATCTTCATCTTCTAGCAAAGGTAAATCATGAACTCTTTTTAATAAAACTCCAACTTCGTTTTCTTTTAATAAATTTGCTGCTTTAAAGGCATAATAACCGCCAACAATCACCATTTTTTTTATCTTGTTTTTCTTTTTAAATAAAACGGCATCGATGATTTCTTTTTCACCGTTAGCATTAATATACAAAGCTTTTTCACCCGATTGTAACCCTTTCATTGCTTCAAAAGGAATATCTTTTTTAGCATTTTTACTATCCAAATAAGCAAACGCGTTGTCAAAATAAGCTTGAATTTCTTTTATTTGAGGATCGTAATTTTTGTTCATTTCGATGCCTCCTGGTTCAGCCCACCAACCAGCTCTTGAATAACTTCTTGGCCAGTTTAAGTGAATGCCGTCATTTGTTTTTACAGCAGCATCTTCCCAGTTCCAAGCGTCTAATTGAACGATTGAAGATGTTCCAGCAATTCTTCCGCCTCTAGGCGTAATTTGCGCTAATAAAACTCCGTTTGGACGTGTAGTTTCCACTAATTTAGATTCTGCATTGTAAGCGATAATACTTCTTACGTGCGGATTGAATTCGCCAATTTCACTTTCATCATCCGAAGCTCTTACTGCATCAATTTCTACTAATCCTAAGGTAGAGTTAGGCGCAATGAATCCAGGATAAACATGTTTTCCACTAGCATCGATTGTTATGTCGTGTTTTGCAACTTTCATTACTGTTGCATCGCCAATGGTTGCAATTTTTCCCTTTTTTATGGAAATCAAACTGTTTTGAATAACTTGTCCATTTCCTAAATGCGCTTTAGCACCAAGAATTAAAATGGTTTTACTTTGTTTTAGCGCCGGTGTTTGTTGGGCAAACCCAAACAAAGAAATAAATAAAATAACGATATATTTTTTCATCTTAATTGTATTTGTAGTGAGATTCTTTACAATATTCTCCTAAGGTATCACAATGGTAGTGACCGTTTTCTTTTTTCTTAGGCAATTGAGTTTTCATTCCTTTATTTTTAGCATCTAACATCGAGTTGATCAATTCAGCTCTTTCTTTTTGGATGGCACTCATAACTTCTTGCTCTTTTTCTAAATCATAGAAAATAATTCCGTCTACTAACGTTTTTTCAGCTCTTGTATAGATGGATAAAGGACTATCAGACCAAAGGACCACATCGGCATCTTTACCTACTTTAATACTACCTACTTTGTTGTCAACTTGAAGAATTTTTGCAGGATTTAAGGTTACAAAATTCCATGCTTGTTCTTCGGTTACATTTCCATATTTCACTGTTTTAGCAGCTTCTTGATTTAAACGACGAGACATTTCTGCATCATCTGAATTAATTGAAACTTTAACCCCTTCATTTTGCATAATAGCCGCATTGTAAGGAATAGCATCATTAACTTCATATTTGTACGCCCACCAATCGGCAAAAGTTGAACCTGCCACGCCGTGTGCCGACATTTTATCGGCTAATTTATAACCTTCAAGAATGTGTGTAAAGGTTTGAATTTTGAAACCGTAGCGTTCGGCTAATTTTATCAACATATTAATTTCCGACTGCACGTATGAGTGACAAGTAATAAACCGTTTTTTAGCTAAAATTTCGCCTAAAACTTCCATTTCGATATCAAATCTTGGTAGTATTTTATTTTTTCCTTTACCCGATTTGTAAGAATCCCATTCGTTTTTATATTCGATAGCTCTTGTAAAATAATCTTCATAAACTTGTTCAACTCCCATTCGCGATTGCGGAAAACGATTTCTTGCATTGTCTCCCCAATTTGATTGCTTTACGTTTTCACCTAAGGCAAATTTGATGTATTTTGGAGCGTCTTTTACCAGCATTTCTTCTGGAGCATATCCCCATTTTAATTTAATAAAAGCCGCACGACCGCCTATTGGATTTGCTGAACCATGCAATAAATTAGCAGATGTAACGCCACCCGCTAAATTTCGGTAAATATTAATATCTTCTGAATTTACAACATCCTCAATCGTTACTTCGGCAGAAGAATTTTGACCACCTTCATTAACTCCATTAGAAATAGCAATATGTGAATGTTCATCGATGATGCCTGCAGTTAAATGTTTGCCTGTTCCATCAACCACTTTTGCTCCAGTTAGTGGGAGGTTTTTGCCAATATTTACAATTTTACCATTTTGAATTAATACATCGGTTTCTTTGAGGTTTCCTTCTTTTTCACCAGTCCATACCGTAACATTTTTGAATAAAATGGTTTCTTGTTTTGGTTTTATTTCATTTCCAAAAGAAATATTTGGAAAGGTTACGGCATAAATTGAAGGTACTTTCGGTTCCTCTTTTTTGTCTTCTTTCTTTTTAACTTCTTCTTTAACTTCAGTTACTTTTTTTGTAGCCGTCCAAAAAGTTTCATTACCGTTTTCTAAAACCGCTTTTCCTTGCATTAGATCTTTTGAAAAAGTTCCAGAAAGTCTTACAAAATTTGCTTTTGTAGTATCTTGATTTTTGATAACCAAATTTACCCATGGGTCATTGAATTGTATTTTAGTTCCAAAATTGATACTATCTTTTACAGCTTTGGCTTCAAATTTTGATGTTTCACCATCGATTTTTAATTCAAATTTATGATTGTCGAATACTAAATCATACGTTCCTCTTATATCTGTTGGGTTGATTTTATCGATTATGTTTCGATTTCCTTGAACCCAATTCTCTAAAATAGTGCTTTTGTCTTCAAAAAGATCACCAGAAACAATAATGAAGTTGGCCAGTTTTCCTTTTGAAATAGAGCCTACTTTATCATATTGATTTACTAATTTTGCTGGTGTTTCGGTTAAGGCTATTAATGCTTTTTCTTTTGGTAAACCATACAAAACGGCTTTTCTTAAGTTTGACAAGAACGATTTTGTTTCTTTCAAATCTGATGTCGTTAATACAAACGAAATATTATTATCGGCTAGAATTTTCAAGTTGAAAGGCGCTTGATTCCAAAATTTCATATCGCTCAAGCTTACTTGTTGGGCTAAATAAGGATCAGAAACATCATAAGCATCAGGAAAATTCAGAGGAATAATAAATGTTGCACCCGATTTTTTGATTTCATCAATGCGCTCAAATTCATTTCCACTCCCTTTGATTAGGTATTTTATTTCGAATTCATCTCCTAATTTAGCGGCTCTTAAGGCATTTAATTTGTCTCCTGCATTAAAAATTTGCAGTAGTGATTTGTTTGTATTGAATGCTTCTAATGATAAATCTTTATTGGAAGCGTTTCCTTGCGCATACCATTTAGCATCGTGAAATACTTGGCGAAGTAATGCCATACTTCCCATCATTGATGAAGGATAACTTTGTTTTGTGAATTTACTTCGGCTAAAAGTAAAATGTTGCGAAACTTTATCTTTCAACATTCTATCTGCATTAGTGCCAAAGTCATTTAGAGTCCAAAGCAAACCTGTTCCAGCAATTACTCCATCGTTATGATGACTTAAAACCGTTCCAAAACCAACTTCTCTCAGATTGCCAGCTACTTTTGAATCGTAATTTAAGTTTTCGTAAGCATTGTATTCTGGTTTTATGTGATCGTTCCAATAAAATCCTTCCCGATTGGTATCATATTGTGGCGTGAAATTCCCCGAAGGTCTCGCATTGGGTTTGTTAATTCCAAATTCACTGTATAAATCGATGAACGAAGGATAGATTGTTCTACCTGAAGCATCTATTATTGCAGCACCTTTTGGGATTGTAATATTTGTACCTGCTTCAATAATTTTATTTTCCTTAATTAATAAGGTTGCTTTTTCAATTTTTTGAGACGCAGATAAATAAATTGTAGCGTTTGTAAAAGCAGTGTAATTTTTAAAGCTTTGTTTTACACCATCATTTTTTGGGAAATATTCTTGTGAATGACCTGTAAAAGTCAACAAAAACAGGAGTAATACTAATAATTTTCTCATTTTTTTTATTTAAGGAAAGGTTAAAGATAAAAATTATATAATATGTAGGAGGATATGAATTTAGAATTTAACAATTGTTGATTAATATTATACTAATTTTTTAAAATAATTACTGTGCAATATACAAGTATCCCACTAATGTATACGGATAATCAGGGTCGTTAAGATACAGTAAGTAAAAATATGTACCATCGGGTGCTTTATAATTTCCAATTCCGTGTTCAACAGTTCCGTCCCAGTTTTCTTTGTTGTTTGTTCCTGTCCAAAGATGTTTCCCCCAACGGTTGTAAATTTCTAATTTAAAATTAACAAATATATCTCGCAAGCCCTCAATGAAAAAAGTGTCATTTAAACCATCCCCATTTGCAGAAACAGCATTGTATACTGTAGGTGGGCAATTTCTTGTAGTCAAATTAAAGGAGCTAATGGCATAACAATTTTGGTTTTCTATTCGAACAAAAATTTCTTTAGGAGTAGTTTGTGCTTCATAACTAGAGGTGTTTACTAAAGGATAAATAGCTGCAATTGCATTTGAATTACTTTCATAAAATGATACTGTGTCATTTGGGTCTGTTTTAATAAGTTCTTCATAATTTGAAAAATCAAAAATGCCTCGAGAGAAACCTAAATTACACGATTTAATATCTTCTAACACATTAAAAGTAGGTGAAACTATCAGCTGAATTACAATTTGTGCTGAGTTATTATTTTCAATTAACTCACGTACAATACCTGTACCATTTCCAGTGTCATCTACCACAGCCGTGAGTCTAAAATTTGAAGGAATATTTGGTGGAATAAGTAATGAAGTTGAACTACTTTCAATCCCTCCAATTGGAATGCTATTTTGAGTATATATTGTAGCAACTGCCTCAGAATCTGCATAAAAAGTAATTGGGGTATTGGCTTGTAAAACTTCGGTACTATTTAAATTGGAAACAGTATAATCAAATGTAACTTCTCTGGAATCACAAGTCAAAATAGGATTATTAATCTCAATGGTTGCATCGGGTAATTGACTATTTAATTTTGTAATCACGGTGTTAATCATAATGAAATCTTGTGATGACGAAAGTCTAATGGTTGCATTCGTGTCTCCAACAGCTACATAATTGTCAATCTCATAGATGTCTAAATCCATGTTGTAAAGCGTGTTGGATCCCGTTACAGAATTTGTACTATTAAAAACATTATTTACTGGATTTGAAGCATTACTAATCACAATATTATTCACCGAAAAAGTTTCGGTTGCCAGTTGAGAATCACCTTCCCAAGCAATAAAACCTGCTTTTGCATTAGTGTTATTCATTACAAATAGATTGGTTAAATTGATTTGTAAAGCATCAGGAACACCTTGCAATCCATCATAAATATTGAGTTGGTTCAAGGTTAAAGTCGGATTTTCATAAACAATCAATATGGCCCAACCAGCAAAATTTGTTTTTCTGGTATAATGCAGGGGTTCAAAAGCAGAAATATCTAATTCCGACAAAGTGTAAGTACCATTTCCGGTGTTTTGAACAAAAGAAGTAATGTCTTTGAAAGCACTAAAATAAGTAAACGTATTTGGTGAAAAAAAACGCGAATGTGTAAAAGTTCGATCAGCAACCAATGAAGTACCATTTAAATTTACATTAAAATCACCATCTCCGCTTCCTGCCCAATATAAATAAGCTCTAATTACGTTGTCTGAAGGATTTAAATTTAAATCCGCAGAAGAGGTAGTGCCGGTAATATACCCAAAAGTTGGATTATTTTCGGCGCTATTCATGGTGTTCCCAATGAAAGTAAAATCATATCGACCATTAATTTGTTCAAATAACGAAATGTCCTGACCTTTTATGATAAGAGGACAAAACAAAAGAAATTGAAAAATAAAATAAATTATTTTTTTCACGCTATTTAGAATAATAATTTTGGTTCCAAATTACTACATTTTATTTAAAAAATGAATTTTGAATCCAATTCAACTAAAAAATTAGTAATTTTCCAAAATTAAAAATGAGTTTTGAAAAGTTATACCATTAGAAAATATCAATCTTCGGATTATTCCCTTTGGAATGAATTTGTAGCGAATGCAAAAAATGCTACTTTTTTGTTTCATCGCGATTTTATGGAATATCACAGTGATCGTTTTGAAGATTTTTCATTATTAGTTTTTGACGAAAAGAATACACTTAAGGCTATTTTACCAGCCAATAGAGTACAAGCTGTTTTGCATTCACATCAAGGTTTGACTTATGGAGGTTTGATTTTTAATCAAAACTCAAAAATGCAAGAAATAGTTGAAATGATGTATTCTTTATTGAAGTTTTTGAATGAAAATGCAATTTTATCATTTAATTTAAAGCAATTACCAACTATTTATCACGAATCACCTTCTGATGAAATGGAATATTTGAGTTTTATATTAAACGCCAAATTATGCAGAAGAGATTGTTTGTCTGTTATTGATTTAGAAACTGATTTCGAATTTAGTAGTAGCAGAGCAGAAGGAATAAAAAGAGGAACTGACTTAGAATTAGAATGGAAAGAAGAGCAAGATTTCACTTCTTTTTGGAATGAAATATTGATTCCTAATTTAGATCAAAAATTCAGGACAAAACCTTTACATTCATTAGAAGAAATAACATTTTTAAAATCTAAATTTCCAAATAATATCAGACAATTTAATGTCTATAAACAAGGAAAAATTATCGCTGGAACTACCGTTTTTGAAAGCGATTTTGTGGCTCATTCGCAATATATTTCGGCTGATGATTCTAAAAACACCACAGGTAGTTTAGATTTTTTGCATAACAGATTGATAACTTATACTTTTCGAAATAAAAAATATTTTGATTTCGGAATTTCCAATGAAAACCAAGGAAAAAATATAAATAATGGATTATTGTTTTGGAAAGAAGGCTTTGGAGCCAGAACTGTTATTCAAAATTTCTATGAAATTAAAACTAAAAATTATCAACTTTTAGAAAACGTATTGATATGATTCCATTCCTAAATATAAAAAAAATAAACCAACCTTTTGAAATTGCTTTTCAAGACAAAATGAAGCAGTTTTTAGAAGTTGGTCGGTACATATTAGGAAATGAAGTAAAACAGTTCGAAGCTAATTTTGCAACTTATTGTGGAACCAAGCACTGCATAGGTGTTGGAAATGGTTTAGATGCTTTGGTGTTGATTTTTAAAGCCTATATTCAGCTTGGAAAAATACAAAAAGGAGATGAAGTTATAGTTCCAGCAAATACTTATATTGCAAGTGTTTTAGCGATTTTAGAAGCTGATTTAGTGCCGATTTTAGTAGAACCAAAATTAGATACTTACACTATTAATTCAGATTTAATTCTAGAAAAAATAACACCAAAAACTAAAGCTATTTTGCCCGTTCATCTTTACGGTCAAATATGTGAAATGGAAGTTATCAATTCGATTGCTAAAAAGCATAATTTGTTAGTTATAGAAGATGCGGCACAAGCTCATGGTGCAGAATGGAATGGAACCAAATCTGGTAATTTTGGAAATGCTGCAGGATTTAGTTTTTATCCAGGAAAAAATTTAGGTGCTTTGGGCGATGCAGGAGCAATTACTACTAACGATGATGCATTGGCAGAGGTGTTGTTTTCGATGAGAAATTATGGTTCGAAAGTCAAATATGAAAACGATATTATTGGTGTAAATTCAAGATTAGATGAATTGCAAGCCGCTTTTTTGAATATCAAGTTAGGTCATTTGGATGCTGAAAATGAATCTAGAAGAACCATTGCAAAACGTTATCTTTCGGAAATAAAAAACGATAAAATTGTATTACCTGATTGGGATTTCTCTCAAAATCATGTGTTTCATTTGTTTGTTATTAGAACGACCGATCGATTAGCATTACAAAATTATTTAAAAGAAAGCGGCATTGAAACCATGATTCATTATCCGATACCATCGCACAAACAAAAAGCGTTATCTAGTTTGAATCACTTGATTTTTCCAATAACTGAAAAGATTCATAATGAAGTTTTAAGTATTCCATTAAATAGTACTTTGACAGATGATGAGATCAATTATATTATTTCAACTTTAAACAAATATTAAATGGGAATTTTGCATCAACTGAAACAATTCGCTTTTGTCAAGCTTCGTATTTTTAAATATAAGAATTTGTCAAGTTGTCAAAAAGTGACAGGAAAACCTAAACTATATCATCCCTTGCTCTTAAATGGGAAGGGTAAAATTTCATTCGGTAATAATGTACAAATAGGGGTGGTTAATTCACCAAAATATTATTCTCATTATTCTTATTTTGAAGCAAGAAACTCAGAAACTGAAATTCTAATCGGTAATAATGTTTCTATAAATAATAATTGCTCTATTGAAGCGATTTCAAAAATTACTATTCAAGATAATGTTTTGATTGGTATTAATTGCGTTATTTTAGATAATGATGGACATAATTTAGGCGTTGATAAACGACTTGCTGGAATTCCAAAATCAGAAGAAATTGTAATACAAAAAAATGTTTTTATTGGCGATAATGTTACTATTTTGAAAGGTGTAACTATTGGTGAAAATTCGATTATTGGTAACGGCTCTATTGTTACTGTAAGTATTCCTGCCAACGTGATAGCTGTTGGAAATCCTGTAAAAATTGTTAAAGAAATTTAATTTGAGTTTTTTTGAACGACATAAGTTACTTAAAGTTTTATCACTAAATGCATTTAGTGTGTTGGTTCAATTTGTGTTAGGAGTTTTTTCTGTGAGAATTATTTCTGAGTTTTTAGGCCCAAACGGGATGGCCTTAACAGGTAATTTTAGAAGTTTTACAAGTTTGTTCAAATCGATAAGTACCTTAGGTTTAAAAGAAGGATTGATTAAATTATTTTTAGAAAATCCTGAAAGTAAAAAAGAAAAAAATAATGTTATTTCTTCATTTTTAGTTTTCTTTTTATTGCTTTCCTTTTTTTTAGCTTTTTTAATTTTATTTTTTGCGGAAGATTTTAGTCTATATCTCTTTCACAAGGTATTATTTGCAATTTATTTGCAATATTTTGCAATATTATTGCCATTTTTTGTTCTACAAACATTGCTAGTTACAATTTTTAATGCAAATCAAGAGTTTAAAAAAATAATTGGTATTCAGATCGTAACCAATATTTTATTGTTTATAAGTTCTTTTTATTTTATTTATATACAAAATTTAAAAGGGGCATTTTTTGCAATTGCAATTGCTGATTTTATAAGTTTTGTAATAACCCTTCTTTTTGTTAGAGAGCGATTTGTTTTTTCTTTTAAATTTTATTCAAACTATTTAAAAAACATCTCCAAATTTATAGGAATGGCTCTTGTTAGTGCAATTATAATTCCTGTTACCGCCATTTTAGTTCGTAATTATATTATAGTGCATTCAGGTTTGTATAATGCCGGAATTTGGGAGGCAATTACAAGAATTTCTGGTTTTTACATGATGTTTTTTAGTGCAGGATTATCGTTATATTATTTACCAAAGTTATCAGCTTTAAAAACGAATAACGAGTTTAAAGTTGAATTAAAATATTATTTTAAAATATTAGTTCCAGTTTTCATTGGAGTGATTATATTGGTTTTTTTATCAAAAGATATCATCATTTCAATCGCATTAACTTCAGAATTCAAACCGGTGAGTGAATTGTTAATTTGGCAACTTTTAGGTGATTTATTTCGAGTGATGACTTTAGCTTTTGGTTTTCAAATTTTAGTAAAAACAATGGTTATAAAATATGTTTTGGTTGAGGTTATTTATAACGGTTTGTTTTTAGCTTTAAGTTTTTTGCAGTTTGATTCGCTTCAATTAAAAGGAGTTATGCAAGCCTACGTCACTGCAAATGCACTAACTTTTTTATTGGTTTTATTCATGTTTAGAAAATTATTTGTCAAACCAACACGCTAAATACTTCTGAGCAATAATTTTGTAATTATGCTCTTTCTCTATAAATTCGCGAGCGCTTTTAGAAATCTTAATTAGTTGTTCAGGGCGTTCAATTAAATAGGAAAGCTTTGCTGTAATTTCATTTTCATCGGGTAAGGCATTAATACAAACTTCGTCTTCTTGCAGTTGATAATGATTCAAAAATTCACTTTCGGCACCAGTAAAAACTACTTTTCCCTTCGCCATAGCTGTTAATGCATTATATCCTTGATCATAAGCAAATACTTGATCCAGTAGAATATGCGCTTTGTTATATTTTAAAATATATTCATCATAAGGAAGGTTTTCAGTTGTAATTATTTCAACTTTATTTGCATATTTGTTTTGTATAATTTCCAATGCTTTTTCAAAATAGTTGATTCCTTTTTTAGCATAACTTAACCGATTAATACCTAAAAAAATCATGATTTTTTCTTTAATTTCTATATTTTGAAATGAAATTAATACTGTATTTATAGGATTTGGAATAAAAGTAGTTTGAAATCCCATTTTTTGCATTGGAATTTCATAATCTAAGTCAGATGTGATCAAATTTTGACATTTTTTAGACAACCAATCGAAGGTTTTTCTATAACTTTTTTTTCTGTATTTCAATGAAAATTGAAATTCTTTCTCTAATGAATTATTTTCAAAATAAGGTGTCAAAACTGAATATTTCAATTCTTTTTTAAAAAGGTAATCCACAATTGGCCTTTCGTCACCACAAATCAGTAAACTCCTGCTTTTAACTTTTTTAAAGAGTTTTTTATATAAAAATCGGGATAGAAAAGGATAAGTTTCTAAAGCATCAGAATTTATGAGCTGCACATGATGAATGTCCTTTAAATCAGGTAAAATCAAATAAAAACGCATAGCTTTTTCTATTTTTTCGAAATCCAATCCAATAACTTTTCGAAATCCTCTAAACAAAAAATTAGCAATTTTGTTTTCATTGCAAATTTGTGCATAGATAGAATAATCTACTGGTAATTTTTTAAACTTATCGCCACAGCCCACAATAATTACTTCATGACCAAGTGCCACCAATCCTTCTTTTAAAGAATTGTGTAAACGGCTATATTCACCAAGTAATAGTATTTTCATAAATAATTTAAAGTCTAATCACTAATCACTATATTTGTGTAAATATACTATAATTGCCAAAAATGTATCAAAAATCGGATATAGAAATATTAATTTCTACGATGAACCAAACTAATCTCGAATTTTTGGAACGTATGTTTTTGCTTTCAGATTATCGCAAATTTAATTTGCTTATTATTAATCAAACAGTAGCAGATAAAATTTTAATTTCTAATATAGAATCCATAAAAGTATTTAATGTTTATGAGAGCGGCTTATCAATTAGCAGAAATTTAGCTTTAAATAATGCTACAAAAAAGCTGCTTGTTTTTACAGATGACGATGTAGTATTTCAACATAAGTTTGAAAAAAAAATTATTAAGGCATTTAACTCGTCTCCAAAATATGATGGTTTCCGATTTCAATTTTTAAATAGTCAAGGCAATTTAGCCAAGAAATATCCAAGAACATTTCAGTCAAATTTAACCCAATTCGAGATATTAAATACTTCTTCTGTGGAACTTGTTTTTAAGAATAAAAGTTTAAAAGAGTCAAATTTATATTTTGATTTTAATTTCGGATTGGGAACCACTTTTTTTATGGGTGAAGAAGCTATTTTTATAAACGATTGTAAAAATAAAGGTTTAAAAATTGGATTTGTACCTCAACAACTTTTGTCTCATTCACAACAAACTACGGGTAACAGAACTCCTGTTTCCGAAATTTATTTTGTGCAAGGCGCAGTTTTTTATCGAATTTTCGGCAAAATCTATTTATTTTGGATAGCTTTGAAATTATTTTTCGATGTAAAACAAGGTAAAATTAATTTTTTAGAAATTAGTCAACTATATAAAGAAGCCATTAACGGAAAGAATCTATATGTCAACACTACAAGATTGTAAATTATTATCTATTCCAAAAATAGAAGATCCTAGAGGAAATTTATCGGTTATAGAACATGATGTTGTTCCTTTTGAAATTAAACGTGTGTATTACTTATACGATGTTCCAAGTGGTGCCGAACGGGGTGGGCATTCGCATATTGAACAACTTGAATTTTTGGTTGCGCTTTCGGGTAGCTTTGATGTTATTTTAAACGATGGGCAAAAAGAAAAAGTGATTACTCTTAATAAACCTTTTGAAGGGTTGCTCATTTCAAACGGAATTTGGCGCGAATTAAAAAACTTTTCCTCTGGTGCAGTTTGTTTAGTAGTTGCTTCAGCTGTTTTTGAGGAAGACGACTACATAAGAACCTTTGACAAATTTATACACTCAAAAAATTAGTGATAAACCGTAAAATCAATTCCAAAACGTTTCAAATAGTGTTTTATTTTTAAAAAGAAACGCAAAAAAGAAACTGGTAATTGCAATAAAAATCTTGTCTTTAATGGAATTTTAGTTGTTATATCCTTCAAATAGAATTGAGATTGTTTGGAAGAGCCAGCAATTTTCAATTGTAAGGCATATTCTAATCGGTAAATATCAAGAAATTTTTTTAAACTTATGTTTTCTTTTTCAGCAGCAGCAAATTGCGAAAAATCCATTAAGGTTTTTTTTGTAATTGGCGTTTTTGCTAATGAATTTGGTAAGTCAAAATTATAAATAACCGTGCTTTTATTGTTAATTGCAATTAAATTTGTAATGCCTATTTTTGTCCAAAGTTCAACATCTTGACCGCTTGAAACATTAGTATTAAAACAATCATTTTCTAAAAGCACTTCTTTTGAAATCAATATAGCTGAGGAAAATGCAACTCGATTAATCAAACTTGTTTCAAAAAAATCGGGTACAATTCCTCTAAAATCATCTGAAATACTGTATGAATAAGAATTGTTTAACGTTTTATTTTTAGCAATTTTTGTTTGAAATCTGTTGCAATACATGCCACAATTAGGAAAATCGTTATATAATTTTACTAATTCTTCTAAATGATTTGGATACCAAAAATCATCTGCATCTAAAAAAGCAATTAAATTAGAAGTTGCTTTTTCAATTCCTAAATTTCTTGCTGCAGCTGCACCTTTATTTTCTTGTTGAACTAATAGTATTCGTTTATCTGAAAATTGAGAAACAATTTCAAAACTAGAATCGGTTGAACCATCATTTACAATTACAATTTCAAAATCGGTAAACGTTTGCTCTAAAACCGATTTTATGGTCTTGTGAATTATGAAACCTTTGTTGTAAAGCGGAATTACGATTGAAACGATTGCCATTATTTAGAGTGATATAAGTTTAAAAAATAGCCTAATCTATAAAAATCAAATAAAAATAATTTTGGTTTTTTTGAAGTTAAGTTTTTTAAAATTGATTTTTTAAATAATTTATATACCAAGATTACTATTAAATTCATTGGATAAAATCCTATTTTTTCTTTTAACATACTAATACGTGTAGATTTTGAACTTAGGATTTTTAAATCTAATAATAATTTTAAATTCTCCAATGAAGATTGATATTTTTCAATAAAAACAATGGATTTTTCTAAATTTAAATGATATAACGGATTATTAATGTGCTGAATATCAATATTTAATTTTTGCAGCTCGAAAATTAAAACTAAATCTTCAAAACCATATTTTGTTAATAATGAATTAAAAGGGGTTGTTGTTAATATTGATTTTTTCACCAAAATATTAGAAGTCAAAGCATATTTATATTTATTTTTTATTCTAATTTCTACTGGAATTGCTTCTCTTTTATTACCATAAATCCACCTTAGAAATTCGTCCTTTTTAGGTGTTTCATTTTTGTATAATATGCCTCCAAAATAAAAAGAAGCTTTATTAGATTCTATTGCAGTTAAATAATTAAATATGAAATTAGAATCAAAAGGAAACATATCGCAGTCTAAAATAATTAGCCAGTTGAACTTAGCCTTTTTTACTAATAAATTTAGGTTATTTGCCCTACCTACATTTACTTTATTATAAAAAATTGCACAATTAGTAAAATCTTCAATTTTGCTGTTTTGATTTATATTTTCAATATTTGTGCTACAATCATCCATACAAATAATTTCAAAATCAATTTCTAATTTTGAAACTTGACTAACTAATTCCTTCACCAATGGAAAAACATTATAGTTGTATGTAGGAATTAAAATGGATAGCATCTATGTAAATTAAATTAACTATTTTTATAAAAATTTTTTAAATGACCCGAGAAGACTTGTCAGATTTAATATTTTCAAAAATAGAAAAAAACAAAGACTTTTTATCGAAACAATTCAAAGATTCTAATGATAAAATTGGTTTTTTTTATATTGATGATCTTTTACCGAAAGAAATTGCAACTAAAATTCAATTAAACTTTCCTAAATCATCTGAAATGGTGCTCAAAAAAAGCATTCGCGAAAATAAATATATTGCCGCACAGATGAATTTATATCATTCTATTTTAGAAGATATTATTTATGCCTTTCAAGACTACAAAATAGTTGATTTAATTGCAAAAATTTGTAATATTAAAGAAGTTTTTCCAGATGATAAATTGTATGCTGGAGGTATTTCTCTGATGGGAAAAAATCAGTTTTTAAATCCTCATTTAGATAATTCACACGACAAGTATCGTGAAAAATGGAGGGTATTAAATTTATTATATTATGTTACGCCAGATTGGGATATAAAAAATGGTGGTAATTTAGAACTTTGGCCAAACGGTTTAACAGAAAATCAAATTACAATTGAAAGTAAATTTAATAGATTAGTAGTTATGGCAACTCATAACCAATCACTACACTCTGTTTCACCAGTTATGGTTAATTTAGAACGAAAATGTGTTTCAAATTATTACTTTTCAAATAATCCATTGAGCAAAACAGATGCTTTTCATGTTACCTCATTTAGAGGAAGACCCGGAAACAAAATAACCGATTTTGTTTTAAAAACAGACTCTTGGTTGCGAATGAATTTAAGAAAAATATTTAAAAAAGGAGTTAAGGAAAATACACATTACTATAAAAGAAATTCTGATACTTAAACCGTTCTTTGAATCACTTCAAACATTTTTCCTTCTTCAAATTTTAATGTTTTTGAAGGATATTTCAATACTAAGGCATAGTCGTGAGTAGCCATTAATATTGTTTTACCGTTTGCATTAATTTTACGAAGAACTTCCATTACTTCAATGCTGGTTTGAGGATCTAAGTTTCCGGTAGGTTCATCGGCTAAAATTAATTCAGGATCATTTAATAATGCTCTGGCAATTCCAACGCGCTGTTGTTCACCACCCGAAAGTTGGTGAGGCATTTTAGAAGCAAAACCTTTCATGCCAACTTTATCTAAAACCTCTTCAATTTTAACATCCATTTCTTCTTGTTCAGACCAGCCAGTAGCTTTTAAAACAAAAAGTAAATTGTCTTTAACACTTCGATCAGGTAATAATTTAAAATCTTGAAAAACTACCCCTAACTTTCTTCTTAAGTATGGAATATCACTTTCTTTTAAAGTAGCTAAATCATAATCAACTACACTTCCTTCGCCATTTGATAAGGCTAAATCAGCATAAAGCGTTTTTAAAAAACTACTTTTTCCCGATCCTGTTCTACCTATTAAGTAAATAAACTCCCCGTGATTAACTTCAATGTTTACATCGTTTAACACCGGATTTTTATCTTGATAGATAGTCACATTTTTTAAAGAAAGAATTGTTTCTGACATAGTGAATTTTGATTTTAAAATGTAAAAGTAATAACTTATCGTTCAGTTTCAAAATTTTATCCTCTTTTCAATTAAAAATAGTCTATTTGGTTAAAAACTATGTTCAAAAAAAGACAATAATATGTTAATAATCTTCGTTTATAGCTTTAATAAATCTTATATTTGAAAATCATAAATAGTATATAAAATGATAAAATATATTCAGTTTTCAATTTTATTTGTATTCTTTTCAGGAGCGCTTTTTGCTCAAAAAACTTATGTATATACTCATGATTTAAATGAGTTCAATAGAGCAGTAGAGCTTTACAAAGAAAAGCAATATTTATCGGCTCAAATTTTGTTTGAAAAAGTAAAAGTGCATCAAAAAGAAATCGCTTCAGATTGTGCTTATTACATTGCGAATTGTGCCATAAGATTAAATCAAGTTGGAGCCGATGACTTAGTATTGAAATTTGTACAAGATTATCCTATCAGTGCTAAAACCAATCAAGCTTTTGTTGAAGTTGCTCAATATTATTTTGAAGAAGGAAATTATCAAAAAACATTAGAGTGGTTTGATAAGGTAAATACAAATTCAATGGATGCGGATGATAAAGAGCGTTATGATTTTCAGAAAGGATATGCATATTTTGCTCTGAAAAACAATAAAGAAGCTGCAAAACATTTTAATTTAGTGTTGAATTCTACAACATTTGGAAATCAAGCTAAATATTATTTAGGTTATATATCTTATGATTCGGATGATTATAGAACCGCTAATAATTATTTTGACCAGGTAGCTGATCAAGAAAAATATCAAGAAAAAATGGGATATTTTCAAGCGGATATGAATTTTAAATTAGGGAATTTTCAAAAAGCAATTGATTTAGGTACAGCACAATTACCAAAAGCAAATGATGCCGAGAAAAGTGAATTATCTAAAATCATTGGTGAAAGTTATTTTAATTTGAAAAAATATGATTTAGCATTACCTTTTTTAGCTGATTATAAAGGAAAAAATGGAAAATGGAATAATACAGATTTATATCAATTGGGCTACGTTTATTATCAGCAAAAAGATTATGAAAACGCAATAACTCAATTTAATAAAATTATTGAAGGTAAAGATGTTGTGGCTCAAAATGCCTATTATCATTTAGCAGAAAGTTATTTAAAAACCGATAAAAAACAGCAAGCCCTGAATGCGTTTAAAACGGCTTCTGAAATGACATTTGATTTAAAAATTCAAGAAGATGCTTATTTAAATTATGCTAAATTAAGCTACGAAATCGGAAATCCATATCAATCGGTTCCAGAGATCATGAATGCTTATTTGTCAAAATATCCAAACACTTCTTATAAACAAGAAATCAATACCTTATTGATTAGTTCTTACATTACTTCAAAAAATTATAAAGAAGCATTAGTGTTATTGGAAAAAAATAAATCACCTGAAAATAAATTAGCCTATCAAAAAGTAATGTTCTTTAGAGGTTTAGAATTATATACTGATGTTGATTATAAAGGAGCTTATTCATTATTTAAAAAATCGATGACCGAAAATAAAGAACCAAAAATTACGGCTAGAGCTCTATTTTGGAAAGGTGAAACTGAATATAATTTAGATCAATTTGAAGAAGCAAAATTAACATTTTTACAATTCTTAAGTGCTTCTGAAGCTTCAACTACGCCAGAGTTTAAAAATGTAAACTACAATTTAGCATATGCCTATTTTAAATTGAAAGATTATGCTAGCGCCATTAAATATTTTGGCGATTACACTCTTTCTCAGAAAGAAGACAAAGTCCGATTAATGGACGCTTATTTGCGTTTGGGCGATTGTAATTTTATGGCTGCAAAATACTGGCCAGCAATGGATGCTTATAATAAAGTAATCGATATGAAAAGTGTTGATGCAGATTATGCAGCATTTCAAAAAGGAATTAGTTATGGTTTTGTAAACAAGCCAGAACGAAAAATGGAGGAATTAGAAAAGTTTAGTAGAACATATACTAAATCGCAATATATTGATGATGCGTTGTATGAATTAGGGAATACCTATGTAAATCAGACTTTAAATGAAAAAGCACTTTTAACATATGATGATTTAATAGCTAATCATACTTCCAGTTCATATGTTGCCAAAGCTATTTTAAAGCAAGGATTAATTTTCTACAATGGAAATAAAGAAGAACAAGCTTTAGTAAAATTTAAAAAAGTTGTAGCAGAGTTTCCAAATTCTCCTGAATCGCTTGAAGCAGTTTCAACAGCACGTTTAATTTATGTAGATAATGGAAAAGTAGATGAATATGCCACTTGGGTGAAAACACTTCCTTTTATTGAAGTTTCAAACGCAGATTTAGATAATGATACTTATGAATCAGCTGAGAAGCAATATTTACAAAATAATGCAAAACAAGCAATTTCAGGATTTACAAGTTATGTGAGTAAGTTTCCAAATGGTTTACATGCACTAAAAGCAAATTTTTATTTAGCACAATTATATTTTGCAGATAATTTAGAAAACAATACCATCAAACATTATGAATTTGTAGTTTCTAAACCGCGTAATGAATTTACAGAACAAGCATTGGCTCGATTGTGTCAAGTGCATTTAAAAGCAAAAGATTATAACAATGCTATTCCTGTTTTGCAACGTTTAGAAACCGAAGCAGAATTTCCTCAAAATACTACTTATGCCCAATCTAATTTGATGAAATCATTTTATGAAAAAGAAGATTTTGCAAACGCAGTGGTGTATGCCGATAAAGTATTGAAGAATGACAAGATTGAAGATCAAATTAAAAGTGATGCGCAAATTATAGTAGCACGTTCGGCCATAAAAACCAATGATGAAGCCAAAGCAAGAGAAGCCTACGAAAAATTAAACAAAATTGCCAAAGGCGAATTAAAAGCCGAAGCCTTATATTATGAAGCTTATTTTAAAAATAAAGAAGGAAAGTTTGAAGCTTCAAACAAAGTGGTTGAAAACATTGCTGTTGATTATTCAGGATATAAATATTTTGGTTCGAAAGCATTAATAATTATGGCTAAAAATTATTTTAGTATGAATGATAGTTTTCAAGCCACTGAAATTTTGCAAAGTGTTATTGAAAATTTTACAGATTATGCTGATGTTGTTGCTGAAGCCCAAAAAGAGCTTGATTATATAAAAGGAGAAGAAGCCAAACGTAATTCATCAATCACAAATTAATAATCTTATTTCATTGTCATACTGAATTCGTTTCAGTATCTCATTTAAAAATATTGAACATGAAGAAATTAAAAGTAATCGCCGTAGTTTTAGTAGTATTTGGAATCCAATTTTCTTTTTCTCAAGTAAAAGATGAAAATATAGGTTCAGAGGTGGTGAATATTGTAAAACCATATACACCAACCATTTCTGATGCTTTTAAAGTAAAAGAGACGCCTGTTTTAGCTGACGAAGAAACGCATAAAAAAGAAAAAATTCAGTATAATATTTTTTCGTTTCCGGTAGCTTCAACTTTTACTCCAAGTAAAGGAACAGCTGCAACGGTTGATCCTAAGGAAAAAGATAAATTATTTAACAATTATGCAACGCTTGGTTTTGGCAACTATGGAACTGCTAACGCCGAGTTATTCATAACAAAAAATATCAGTAGAACGAGTTATGTGGGTGGAATGTTACGCCATTTGTCTTCTCAAGGCGGAATCAAAGATTTGGTTTTGGATGATAAATTTGCGAACACTAATTTAGATTTAACCTATGGTGTTCGTGAGCGCAATTTGAGTTGGAATATAGATTTAGGACTAAAAAATCAAATGTATAATTGGTATGGATTACCCAATTACAGTATTTTTTCTGATGCGATTATTCAGAATATCGATTCGAAACAAAACTATAATACTATTGCTTTAGGCGGAAAAATAGCATTGAAAAATAGCTTTTTTAAAGAAGCTAGTATGCAATTCAAGCATTTTTCAGATGCATTTGGCTCGGCCGAAAATCGCTTTTTTATAAAATCACAATTTGATTTTAAGGTAATGAATCAAAAAGTCAATACCGATTTTGTTTTTGATTATGTTGGCGGAGATTTTGATAGACGTATTGATTTGATTAATTCTGCATATAACTACTCTTCACTTAATTTTGGCTTTAGTCCAAGTATTTTCTACCAACAAGACGATTTGTCACTTCAAGTAGGTGCAAGTGTTTTTTACTCAGTTTTAAATAGAAATACCATTGGAATGCCTTTAAACAAAAATAGTATTTATATTTATCCAAACATCAAAGCATCCTATAAATTAGTAGGCGATATTTTAATTGCTTATGCTGGCGCAGAAGGTAATTTACAGCAAAACTCGTATGCTGATTTTGTCGATGAGAATCCGTTTGTATCTCCTACACTTTTTATTGAGCCAACCGATAATAAATATGACATTTATGCGGGTTTGAAAGGAAAATTAGCAAATGCTGTTGCGTTTAATGTAAAGGCTTCCTTTTTAAATCAAGATAACAAAGCATTATTTTTAAATAATAAATTCAATGTTTTATCAACAAATACAGAAGGCTATGCTTATGGAAATTCATTTGGAGTAGTTTATGATAATGTAAAAACAATGAGTTTGTTCGGTGAATTAAAAGCCGAGTTTTCTAAAAACATTTCTTTTGGAATCAATGGAACATACAATAATTATTCATCAGATACGCAAGCTGAAGCGTGGAATTTACCACAAATTAAAATAGGAACTACAGTAGATTTTGATATCAACAAAAAATGGTATGCAGGTGCTAATGTGTTTTTTGTTGGAGAAAGAAAAGATTTGGTATCAATCCAAAATGATGCTTCTGTTTTCCCACCAACATTTTCGCAACAATTGGTTACTCTAGATAGTTATTTTGATTTGAATGCTCATGTGGGCTTCAAGTACAACACAAGATTAACCGCTTTCTTAAAAGGAAATAATTTAGCGAATCAACAGAGCAATCGATGGGCAAATTTTCCAGTGCAAGGAATTCAGGTATTAATTGGAGCTAATTATAAGTTCGATTTTTAAAAATAATTAACCACAAATATTGCAAAGTGTTACACTAGAGTTACTAATTTTTTTACACTTTGTGGTTAAAAATTTATCATGACATTCAAACAAAAAATAAAGCAACATCATTTAGTATTATTACAAGACAAAATAGATGTCTATCAAGATATGATTTTGGGTTTGTCTAATGATGCACAAAACGATGCAAAAGGTTCGGCAGGCGATAAGCACGAAACGGCTTTATCGATGATGCATTTAGAACAAGAAAAGTTAACCAATAAACTCAAAGAGACCATCGTTCTAAAAGAGATTCTTGAAAAAATTGATGTTTCCAAAACCACAGCAACAATTATCTTAGGAAGTTATGTAAAAGTTAATGCAATGCAATTATTTATTAGCGCTGCTTTACCTAAAATTCTTATTGATGAAATCACCATTTTGTCTGTTTCGCCACAATCGCCTCTTGGAAGTCAATTAATGGGTAAAAAACAACATGATATCGTAGTTGTAAATGGAACTACTTTTACCATACTTGAAGTGGAATAAGTAGGTCTAATTTTTCATAAATAATCGGATTTTTTAGAATGCGCCAACTGGAATTTGTTGGCGTTTTTGTTTTTAACAAATGTTAATAACTTAATAGGTTTTTACGCTTATTTGTAGTTAATTTTTTTACGAAATAGTTATATTTGTCTGTTAATTAAAAATCGAATATTTAAGAGATAATTATATGAGCGAAGAAGTTAAGAAAAACAATTATTCGGCAGACAGTATTCAGGCGCTAGAAGGAATGGAGCATGTAAGAATGCGTCCTTCCATGTATATTGGAGATACTGGAGTAAGAGGTTTGCATCACTTGGTGTATGAAGTAGTAGATAACTCAATCGATGAAGCTTTAGCCGGTCATTGTGATACAATTCATGTAGCTATAAACGAAGATAATTCTGTTACTGTAGAAGATAATGGTCGTGGTATTCCAGTAGATTTACACAAAAAGGAAGGTGTGTCTGCATTAGAAGTGGTAATGACCAAAATTGGAGCAGGAGGGAAATTTGATAAAGATTCGTATAAAGTATCTGGAGGATTGCATGGTGTAGGTGTTTCTTGTGTAAATGCACTTTCAGATCATTTGAGAGCAACCGTTTATCGTGAAGGAAAAATATACGAGCAAGAATATGAGAAAGGTAAGGCAATGTATCCAGTTAAGCAAATTGGAACAACCGACAAGAGAGGTACCATGGTTACCTTTAGACCTGATGCAACCATTTTTACACAAACATTAGAATATGCTTATGATACTTTAGCTTCTCGTTTACGTGAACTTTCGTTTCTTAATAAAGGAATAAATATAACCTTAACTGATAAGCGTCACTTGGCAGAAGACGGAAGTCAGCCTGTAGAAACTTTTCATTCTAAAGAAGGTTTGAAAGAATTCGTTAAGTTTTTAGACGGTAATCGTGTGCCAATAATTAGTCACGTTATCAGCATGGAACACGAGAAGGGAGAGGTTCCAGTTGAGGTAGCGTTGATTTATAATGAAAGTTATACCGAAAATATTTTTTCATACGTAAATAATATTAATACTCATGAAGGTGGAACGCACTTACAAGGTTTCCGAATGGGACTAACGCGTACGCTTAAAAAATATGCCGATTCTTCAGGTTTATTAGATAAATTAAAATTTGAAATTTCTGGAGATGACTTTCGCGAAGGTTTAACAGCTATTATTTCGGTAAAAGTGCAAGAACCTCAGTTTGAAGGGCAAACTAAAACTAAATTAGGAAATAGAGAAGTAGTTTCTCCAGTTTCTCAAGCAGTTTCAGAAATGTTGGAAAATTATTTGGAAGAAAATCCAAATGATGCAAAAATCATCGTTCAAAAAGTAATCTTGGCTGCTCAAGCCCGTCATGCTGCTAAAAAAGCGCGTGAAATGGTGCAACGTAAAACCGTTATGGGTGGCGGTGGATTACCAGGAAAATTATCAGATTGCTCGGAACAAGATCCAGCAAAATGTGAAATTTTTCTTGTCGAGGGAGATTCTGCAGGTGGAACGGCAAAACAAGGTCGTGACCGATTTTTTCAAGCCATTTTGCCTTTACGTGGAAAAATTTTGAATGTGGAAAAAGCCATGCAACACAAAGTATTTGAAAACGAAGAAATTCGAAATATTTTTACCGCATTAGGTGTTACCGTTGGAACTGCCGAAGATTCAAAGGCACTAAACTTAGAAAAATTGCGCTACCACAAAGTAGTAATTATGTGTGATGCCGATGTTGATGGTTCTCACATTTCTACCCTAATATTAACGTTCTTTTTCCGATATATGAAAGAGTTAATCGAACAAGGACACGTTTATATAGCAGCACCTCCTTTATACTTAGTAAAAAAGGGAAACAAAAAAGAATATGCTTGGAATGACAATCAAAGAGATATTGCTAACGAAAAAATGGGCGGAAGTGCTACAATTCAACGTTATAAAGGTCTTGGAGAAATGAATGCAGAGCAATTATGGGAAACTACTCTAAATCCAGAATACAGAACATTCAGAAAAGTTACTATTGATAGTTTAGCGGAAGCAGACAGAGTTTTCTCAATGTTAATGGGTGATGAGGTTCCGCCACGTAGGGAGTTTATCGAGAAAAATGCAGCTTATGCAAAAATTGATGCTTAAATTTCATTTTTAATCCTAAATAATAGATATCAATTTAGCATTTTTTCTTGTAAAAAGTAGATTGCTTTTGATAAATTTGCAAAAAAATTAAACGTTTAATATAATAAAATTAAAAATGAAAGTAACGATAGTGGGTGCGGGTAACGTAGGTGCTTCATGTGCAGACGTAATTTCTTACAGAGGAATTGCAAGTGAAGTTGTATTAGTAGATATCAAAGAAGGTTTTGCTGAAGGTAAAGCTATGGATATTATGCAATGTGCTACTACAACCGTATTCAACACTCAATTAAGTGGAACAACTGGTGATTATTCAAAAACAGCTGGGAGTGATGTGGTGGTAATTACATCTGGAATTCCAAGAAAACCAGGAATGACACGTGAAGAATTAATCGGAATTAACGCAGGAATTGTAAAATCGGTTGCAGATAACGTTTTAACACATTCTCCAAATGCAATTATAGTAGTGGTGTCTAATCCAATGGATACTATGACTTACTTAACTTTAAAAGCAACTGGATTACCAAAAAATAGAGTAATTGGAATGGGTGGGGCCTTAGATAGTTCACGTTTCAAATATTTCTTGTCAAAAGCTTTGGATAAACCAGCTAATGATGTTCAAGGAATGGTTATTGGAGGTCACGGTGATACTACTATGATTCCATTAACACGTTTAGCTTCTTATAATGGAGCACCAGTTTCTAATTTCTTATCACAAGAAGCTTTAGATAAAGTAGCGGCTGATACCATGGTAGGTGGAGCAACTTTAACAGGTTTGTTAGGAACATCAGCATGGTATGCGCCAGGAGCTTCTGTTGCTTATTTAGTTGATAGTATCTTAAATAATCAAAAAAGAATGATTCCGTGTTCGGTATTTTTAGAAGGAGAATATGGTCAGGAAGATATTTGTATGGGAGTTCCTTGTATAATTGGTAAAAACGGAATTGAACAAATTGTTGACGTTCAATTAAATGATGCTGAAAAAGTAGCTTTTGCTAAATCAGCCGATGCAGTTCGCGCAATGAATGCAGATTTAAAGGCGGTATTATAACTTAAATTATATAATTAAAAAAAACCATCAAGAAATTGATGGTTTTTTTTAGACTAATTTTGAAAAATATTTATAATTATGCCTTACTTTTTTTAGATATTTTAATGCATAAATAACTCATTTATAGCTAATAATCTTTGTATTATGGAAAACTTACATAAAAAGCGCATTTTAATCTAAAATAAAATTGCTTAATCCTATTGTAAATTATATATTTGTCCGTTTTTATAATATAGAATAAATAAATTTTAGAGTAATGCAGAATAGAGGACTTATTAAATTTTTCGCAATTATCTTTGCCTTGGTATGTGTATACCAGCTTTCTTTTACTTTTGTTGCTAGTGGTATCGAAAAAGATGCTAAAGCTTTTGCAAAAGGAGATTCAAAAAAAGAATTAGCTTATTTAGATTCAATCGGTAAAGTAGAGGTGTATCCTGTTTTAGGATATACATTCAATGAAGTTAGACAAAAACAATTAAATAAAGGTCTTGACTTAGAAGGAGGAATCAATGTAATTCTTCAAATATCTGTTAAAGATGTATTGAAAGGATTGGCAAACGATTCTAAAAATGCTGCTTTTAATAAAGCATTAGCAGATGCTAAAACAAATCAACAAGGAAATCAAGATTATATTGATGCTTTCTTTGTTGAAGCAAATAATGCAAACATAAATTTAGCGGCTGCAGATATTTTTGGTAACAGAAACCTTGAAGCAGAAATTAAAAATGGCATGACTAATAAACAAGTTGAGCCAATTCTTAAAAAGAAAGTATTAGAGTCTGTTGAAAGTGCGTTTAATGTATTAAGAAAACGTATCGATCAATTTGGTGTAACTCAACCAAACATTCAAATGTTAGGTAATTCAGGAAGAATTCTTGTAGAATTACCAGGTGCTAAGGATGTAGATCGTATCAAAAATTTATTACAAGGAACAGCCCAATTAGAATTTTGGGAAACTTATAAATTAGATGAAGTTTCTGGTTTTGTTATGGCTGCAGATGAAGCACTTAAGAAAACGGAAATAAAAGTTAAAGCTGCTCCTGTTAAAACTTCAGGAATAGATTCTTTATTAACTGATAAAGCAGACACTTCTGCTGCAAAAACAAGTCCTTTTTTAGGTAAAATGGTTGGTCCTGGTCAACAAGGAATAGGTTTCTTTAATCTTAAAGATACAGCCGTTATTAATGGATATTTAAAAAGAGCAGATATCAGAGCCTTACTTCCAGCTAATTTAACAAATATTAGATTTGCTTGGGGTAAAGTTAATCCTAAAATGCCTGATGCTACTGAGTTATATGTTTTAAAAGGAACGAGAGATAATGTAGCGCCATTAAGCGGTGGAGTTATTGTTGATGCTAAAGATACTTTTGATCAATTTGGCAAACCAGCAGTTTCTATGCAAATGAATGCAAATGGAGCTAGGTTGTGGGAAAAAATTACTGGAGCAGTTTCGCAACAAGGAAATGCTATTGCAATTGTCTTAGATAATACAGTATACTCTGCACCAGGTGTAAGTAAAGGAGCAATTACTGGTGGTCAATCAGAAATTTCAGGAAACTTTACATTAGAAGAAACAAAAGATTTAGCTAATGTTCTAAGAGCTGGAAAATTACCAGCTGCTGCTGAAATTATTCAATCTGCTGAAGTAGGTCCATCTTTAGGACAAAAAGCTATTGATGCAGGTATTCTTTCTTCATTAGTAGGATTTATTTTAGTGTGTGTATGGATGGTGTTTTACTACGGTAGAGCAGGTTGGTACGCTAACGCGGCTTTATTATTAAACGTATTATTCTTATTTGGTGTAATGGCTAGTTTTGGTTTTGTATTGACATTACCAGGTATCGCAGGTATCGTATTAACTTTGGGTACTGCAGTAGATGCTAACATTATTATTTACGAAAGAGCTAAAGAAGAGTTACGCGAAGGTAAATCGCTTGCTGATGTAGTCGATATTTCATACGGATGGAAAGGAGCAATGCGTTCTATTGTAGATGCAAACGTTACTCACATTTTAACCGGAATTATATTATTTGTTTTTGGAACTGGACCTATTCAAGGTTTTGCATTAACATTATTGATTGGTATTTTCACCTCTTTATTCACTTCAATTTTTATTGCTAGAATTTTTATTGATAGAGATATTGCTAAAAATAGAACATTAAACTTCTCAACAGCGATAACTAAAAATTGGTTTACAGGTTTCCATTTTGATTTTATTAAAGTTAAAAAATGGACTTATTTGTTTTCTTCATTAGTAGTTGTTGTTAGTTGTGTTTCGTTTTTTGTTAATGGTTTAGATGAAGGTGTTGATTTTGTTGGAGGAAGAACTTATCAAATTAAATTTGAAAAACCAGTTGAGTCAAATATAGTTTCAGAAGAACTTTCAAAAGAGTTTGGATTACCTGTTGAAGCAAAAGTTTTTGGTGATGCAGATCAATTGAAAATTACTACAAAATATAAAATTAAAGAAGAAGGTATTGCTATCGATAAAGAAGTAAACCAGAAGTTATATAACGGACTTAAAAAATACTTCAATGAAGATCTTACCTACGAAAATTTCATTAATTTATATGAAGGTAAAAAATTCGGAGTATTATATGGTTCAAAGGTAAGTCCAACTATCTCTGCCGATATTAAAACAAACTCGTTTTGGGCTGTTATTGGTGCAATGTTAGTGGTTGCTTTATACTTAGTAATCTCGTTCAGAAAATATGGATATTCTATTGGAGCAGTTGCTGCAGTAGCGCATGACGTTATTTTTGTATTAGGTGTTTATTCTATCTGTTATAAATTTATGCCTTTCCACATGGAAATGGACCAACATTTTATCGCAGCGATCCTAACCGTTATTGGATATTCTATGAATGATACCGTAATTGTATTTGATAGAATTAGAGAGTTTTTAGATGGTAAACGTAAAGGTACGTTCAAAGAAGTGGTAAACGCATCGATTAATACAACGCTTTCTAGAACATTGAATACTTCATTAACAATGATTATGGTATTATTAATCATGTTCATCTTTGGTGGAGAATCTATCAGAGGATTTATCTTTGCCATGTTAATTGGTATTATCATTGGAACTTACTCTTCTTTATTCATTGCAACTCCAGTTTTGGTTGACTCAATGAAGAAAAGTGAAATTGATGAAATAGAAAAAAGACACGCGTAATTATACACGTTTTAATAATAAAAAGCTGCTTTCATTGAAAGCAGCTTTTTTATTTATACAAACTTCTTATTTATGATTCTAGATTGTATTAGGAAAATAGATATTCTATTATTTGATTAGTTACAGACTATAATCGATTCGATTTTCATATTATTGAAGTTCACAGTTAACCTAAATAAAAAAGCGTTTAGAATTGACTAAACGCTTTTTTTAATGATTATTAAATAGTTTTGTTTATGCTTTATGTGCTTCCTTAGCTTTAAATACAAAATAGAATCCAATAATTATAAATGGAATACTTAACCATTGACCCGTTGAAAGATCATTAAAAATTGGGTATTCTTCAAATCCTCCCTGACTTTCTTTTACGAATTCAACTACAAAACGAATTGACCATAGTAAAATTAAGAACAAACCAAATAAATAACCAGCTTTATTTCTAGCTTCGGTTTTCCAATATAAAAACATCAAAATAGCAAAAACAAAAACATAGCTTATGGCTTCATATAATTGCGCGGGGTGTTTTGGCGTTACAGCCGCTAAAAATTCAGAGAATTGAGGATTGGAAGCTATCGTGTTGTAAGCTTCGTTTTTATCTCCCATTTGAGTTATTTGCATGGCTTCGGTTGGACTGTATTTGTCTCTTAAAAATTGTATCCCAAAAGCACTATCTGTTTTAGTTCCTACGATTTCCGAGTTGAAGAAATTCCCTAAACGAATGAAAATTGCACCTAATGAAACTGGTATTACAATTCGGTCTAAAATCCATAAAAACGAACGTTTAATTACCCGTTTTTGAATATAAAACATAGTCACTATTATTGCAATTGCAGCGCCATGACTAGCTAATCCAGCAAAACCTGTAAAATGAATTGATGGTTTTGTACTTATTGGTAATAGAACACTCCATGGATCTTCGTTAAATAATTCAGGTTGATAAAAAATCACGTGTCCTAATCGTGCACCAAGCATGGTAGCCACAAGTGTATAGATAAATAATTTATCTAATGCTTCAACCGATTCGTTTTCTCTATTGAAAATAGGTTTCATTATATACCAACCTAATCCAAAAGCCAATACCCAAGAAAGGCTGTAAAAACGCAATAAGAAAAATCCTAAATCAAACCCTTCTGAAGGATTCCAAACCATATTGAGTGTGTGAATCATAATAATGTGTATATATTTAAAGGGTAAAAATAAATAATATAATTGGTAAACATGTTAAAATTCCGATAAGAAATTTTTTCAAGAGCAATGACAATTTCAATAATGAACTTCCACCTTGAAACAAAATTCAGGAACACAGATTGAATAAATTTTAGTAATTATTAAAATCTTTGCGACTCCGCGTCTTTGCGTTATAATTTTGTAACATAAAGTCTCGCAAGGAAAATCAGTTTAAATCAGTTTAATCTTTGTCATATGTGTTC
>CAMDQL010000003.1 GCA_945905915.1 Flavobacterium psychrophilum | reverse complement strand
TACTAATATAAGGTGTACATAAAAGTTCATAAAAGGTAAGTGTATGAATGTACAAAACGCCTTATCTAGCCGCGATGGAAACGGCATCCTTTTATAAATCCTGAAAGGTTTATAAAAGATATAGTGCACAGCGGGACAAGTAGTCTTATGGAAAACAAAATGAGTACTGCTAAAAATCTTTTTAATATTATACCTCTTTATATTGTATGGATTTTTTTAATGGCTTATATTTGCACCCTATAAATTTTTAAAAATGATAAAAGTTACTTTACCTGACGGGTCGGTTAAGGAGATGGCTCAAGGAGTTACTCCAATGGATGTTGCAAAAAGCATTAGTGAAGGTTTAGCTAGAAATGTGATTTCGGCTTCTTACAACGGTACCACTATTGAAACAACAACGAACTTGACGACGGACGGTACACTTATATTATATACCTGGAATGATGTAGCGGGGAAAAAAGCATTTTGGCATTCAACCTCGCACGTTATGGCGCAAGCATTAGAAGAACTTTATCCTGGTATAAAACTAACTTTAGGTCCTGCAATTGATAATGGTTTCTATTATGATGTGGATTTTGGGGATCAAAAAATTACAGATGCTGATTTTAAAAAGATTGAAGACCGAGTTTTAGAAATCTCAAGAGAAAAACACGAATTTAAAATGCGTCCGGTTTCAAAAGCGGAAGCATTAGCAGTTTATAAAGGTAATGAGTATAAAACAGAATTGATTTCGAATTTAGAAGACGGAACAATTACGTTTTGTGATCATGCTAATTTCTTTGATTTATGTCGTGGTGGACATATTCCGAATACAGGAATCATTAAAGCGATGAAGATTTTATCGGTTGCAGGTGCTTACTGGAGGGGTGATGAAAAAAACAAGCAGTTGACACGTGTTTACGGAATTTCGTTCCCAAAACAAAAAGACTTAACGGATTACTTAGAATTACTAGAAGAAGCGAAACGAAGAGACCACAGAAAATTAGGAAAAGAATTAGATTTATTCCATTTTTCTCAAAAAGTGGGTCAAGGTTTACCATTATGGTTGCCAAAAGGCGCTGCTTTGCGCGATAGACTGGAGCAATTCTTGAAAAAAGCACAAAAAAAAGCAGGTTATGAACAAGTAGTTACGCCACATATTGGTCAGAAAGAATTATATGTTACTTCTGGACATTATGCTAAATATGGTGCTGATAGCTTTCAACCGATTCATACACCAGCAGAAGGTGAAGAGTTCTTGTTAAAACCAATGAACTGTCCGCACCACTGTGAAATTTATAATGCAAGACCTTGGTCATACAAAGATTTACCAAAGCGTTATGCTGAATTTGGAACGGTTTATCGTTATGAGCAATCGGGTGAATTGCATGGATTGACTCGTGTTAGAGGATTTACGCAAGATGATGCGCATATTTTTTGTACGCCAGACCAATTAGATGCTGAGTTCAAAAATGTAATTGACTTAGTATTATATGTTTTTGGATCATTAGGATTTGAAAACTTTACAGCTCAAGTTTCGCTACGTGATTTAGATAATCCGGATAAATACATTGGTAGCGTTGAAAACTGGGAGAAAGCAGAAAATGCGATTATCCGTGCTGCGAAAGATAAAGGGTTGAATTATGTAATTGAAACTGGAGAAGCTGCTTTTTATGGTCCGAAATTAGATTTCATGGTGAAAGATGCTTTAGGCAGAAGTTGGCAATTAGGCACCATTCAGGTAGATTACAATTTACCAGAGCGTTTCGAATTGTCTTATAAAGGTGCTGATGACAAGTTACATCGACCTGTGATGATTCACCGAGCGCCTTTTGGTTCGATGGAGCGTTTTATTGCAATTTTACTAGAACACACAGCAGGAAATTTCCCAATTTGGTTGATGCCAGAACAGGCTATAATCTTGTCTTTGAGTGAGAAATATGAAAATTATGCGAAAAAAGTTTTAGATTTGCTAGAAAATCACGAAATTCGCGCCCTGATTGATAACAGAAATGAAACAATCGGGAAGAAAATTAGAGAAGCAGAAATGAAGAAATACCCATTTATGCTGATTGTTGGTGAGGAAGAAGAGAAAAATGGAACCATTTCTGTGAGACAAAGAGGACAGGAAGGAAAAGGGAATATTTCGGTAACTATTGAAGAATTTGCTGCAATAATTAACGAAGAAATCAACAAAACATTAAAACAATTTTAAGTTTAACTAAAATAATAAAGCTATAGCAATTAGAAACAACAGAGGTTTTCAACCTCGCGAAGAGAAAAAAGCAGCTCACCGTATCAATAATTTAATACGTGTTGCTGAAGTACGTTTAGTAGGCGAAAACATTGAACCAGGAGTTTATAAAATTGCCGATGCACTTCGTTTGGCGGAAGAGCAAGAAGTTGATTTAGTGGAAATTTCTCCGAATGCTGAACCGCCAGTTTGTAAATTGATGGATTATGGTAAATTTTTGTACCAACAAAAGAAGAGAGATAAAGAATTAAAAGCAAAATCTACGCAAATTGTAATTAAAGAGATTCGTTTTGGACCTCAAACCGATGAGCACGATTATGAGTTTAAGAAAAAGAATGCCTTAAAATTTTTACAAGATGGTGCTAAATTAAAAGCATTTGTATTCTTTAAAGGACGTTCTATTATATATAAAGAGCAAGGACAAATTTTATTATTACGTTTGGCTCAAGAACTAGAAGAACATGGAAAAGTAGAAGCTATGCCAGTTCTTGAAGGAAAACGTATGATTATGTATATTGCACCTAAGAAAAAAGGAAAATAAAGCTACAAGCAATATGCAATAAGCTATCAAAAGACTAATGCTTACTGCGTAATACTTAAAGCTATCAAGATAATAAGTAAGAATAAATTAAATACCTAGGAAAAATGCCTAAAATGAAAACGAAATCTAGTGCCAAGAAACGATTCAAAGTGACTGGTTCTGGAAAAATTAAAAGAAAACACGCTTTTAAAAGTCACATTTTGACTAAAAAATCTAAAAAGCGTAAATTAGCTTTAACACATTCTGGTTTGGTTCACAAAACAGATGAGAGAAGTATTAAACAACAATTGAATATTATTTAATTAGTTGTTTGGTTAAAACAATTTAGTAACCCTGGGGTGGGCTGAACTAAGTATGAAGTTTAAAATATAAAGTACAAAGTTCATAAGTGTTGAGAGATCGCCTTACTTCAAAAAACATTTAAAATTATGCCAAGAGCAACAAATTCAGTAGCCTCAAAAGCTAGAAAAAAAAGAGTATTAAAACAAGCCAAAGGTTTCTTTGGAAGACGTAAAAACGTTTGGACTGTAGCTAAAAACGCGGTAGAAAAAGCAATGTGCTATGCATACCGTGATAGAAAACAAAATAAAAGAAATTTCCGTGCTTTATGGATAACGCGTATCAATGCTGGTGCACGTTTACATGGTATGAGTTATTCTCAATTTATGGGTAAAGTAAAAGCTAATAACATCGAATTGAACCGTAAAGTTCTTGCCGATTTAGCAATGAATCACCCAGCTGCTTTCACAGCTGTTGTTAACAAAATTAAATAATTACTTCTAACTCAGTTTATCTTACTTATATAGAAAACCCCGATTTTATCGGGTTTTTTTGTTTCCAAAATACAATGGAAAAGCATATATTTGAAACGGAAATATGTTTAACCCAATCGTATTAAAACACTATGAACACTATTACTTCTATTCTAACTGTTTTAGCTTCAAAATTTGATGATTATAATCGTATGAAAACGGTTGTTTCAAAAAGTAGTGTTGGTTGGCATTTAGAACATAGCTTAAAAACCATTGACCAAATTATAACGGCTTGTAAAAATTCGGATCCAAGTGTTTATCAATGGAATTTTAAATTGAATCGCTTTTTAATTTTGGATGTGTTGCATAAAATACCTAGAGGAAAAGCAAGAGCACCAAAAGTTGTTCAACCCGAAGGAGAAATTTCTAAAGAATCATTACAACTACATTTTGAAAAAGTATGTCAAAATCTTGAAAATTGGGAAGATATGAATGAAAATTGTTATTTTTTTCATCCTTATTTTGGAAACTTAAATAAAAAAACGACTGAAAAATTTTTAGCATTACACACGAATCATCATCTAAAAATTATTGAAGATATTTGCAATTAGGTCTTTAATTTTTTCTTTCTCGCCGCTGGAAACAGAACATTGTTCAAAATCAAGCGATAACCTGGCGAATTTGGATGCAAATCTAAAACCGTTGGCGCATCACCTACTCTATGTTGGTAATCTTCAGGATCGTGACCGCCATAAAAGGTAAACATGCCTTTTCCTTTGGTGCCATGAATATAACGTGCTTCGCCATTTATTTTGCATTCGCCCATTACCAAAACTTTCGATTTAATTTTTTCAGCACTAAAAGCAGTGGTTTGTCCCATAAAGCCTTTAATTAACTGCGTGTGATTTTGACACAACATTGTCGGAATTGGATCCCATTTTGCCGAATATTCCATTAAAGTAAAGTAATCTTTATCCATAGTAAAAACACCTTTTCCGTGTTCTTCAGTTGTATCGATATCGGAAAACTCATATACTATTGGTTGGCGCTCCAATTTATAATTTTTGAATGCAAAAGTGGAAGTAAAATCAATAGCCGATTGATAATTTGCATCTGAATCATCTCCATCAAACATGGGTTCGCAAATATCAACTCCTTCGGCTGAAAGCGCTATATCAAAACTATCGGTAGCCGAACACATGGCAAACATGAAGCCACCACCAATTACAAAATCTCTAATCTTTTTTGCAACCGCTAATTTTTCTTCCGAAACCTTACTATATCCCAACTTCTTTGCTAAAGCCTCTGCATCCGCTTTTTGTTGGATATACCAAGGCGCATTTTTATAGTTTCCAAAGAATTTTCCATACTGACCCGTAAAATCTTCGTGATGCAAATGCAACCAATCGTATAACAATAATTGATCGGACAACACTTCTTCATCATAAATTTCGGTATACGGAATTTCAGCATAGGTTAACACCATTGTAACGGCATCGTCCCAAGGTTGTTTTCCTTTTGGAGTATAAACAGCTATTTTAGGAGCTTTTTCTAACACCACCGTTTCCATGTTTTGTGAAGGTGCGCTAATTTCTTCCAAAATTGTATTGGTAGCAGCATCAGAAAGTACTTCAAAAGTTACTCCTCTAACTTGACACTCTTTTCTAATTTCTGGTGCATCGGGTAATAAAAAAGAACCACCTCTATAATTGAGTAACCAACTTACTTTATAGCTTTTATCCAATGCCCAATAAGTAATTCCGTATGCTTTTAAATGATTTTGTTGTGTTTCTACTTCCATAGGCAACAAAATAAAAGCGGCTTTTGCATTGGTGCAAAAGCAGAGTAAACATAATAAGACGAAATTACGAAACAACCATTTTTTCATAGGGTAAATAGATTAGAATGGAACATCCGAATCATCTTCCTCAAATGTATTCATGGTGCTACCAAAAGCTTCATTAGGAGTTGGTAAATTAGGTGTAATGAATGGATTAGTATCGTCTAAGTTCATTTTAGAAGGTAAGGCGTCAAAGGGCGAACTAAAATCGTCTAAGTTTTCAAATTTTCCAAGATTTGCCACAAATTTTAGTCGGATTTCATTTAAACCACCATTTCTATGCTTGGCAACTATGAATTCAGCTTGACCTTGAGTAGGAGAACGCTCTTCATCATCCCATTCATCAATTTTATAATATTCAGGACGATAAATGAACGATACAATATCGGCATCTTGTTCAATAGCACCCGATTCTCTTAAGTCGGAAAGCAATGGACGTTTACTTGATCCACGAGTTTCAACTGCACGAGATAACTGAGATAGTGCAATTACAGGAACATTTAATTCTTTTGCTAATGCTTTTAAATTTCGTGAAATTGATGAAATTTCTTGTTCTCTATTTCCGCCACCTTTTCCATTTCCACCAGCGGTCATTAATTGTAAGTAATCTACCACAATCATTTTGATACCATGTTGTGAAGCTAAACGTCTAGATTTTGCTCGTAAATCAAAAATGGAAAGCGAAGGAGTGTCATCTATAAATAATGGTGCTTTTTCTAAATCTTTTACTTTGATAGAAAGCTGTTCCCATTCGTGTTTTTCTAATTTTCCGGTACGCAATTTTTCGGATGATAATCCTGTTTCCGATGAAATTAAACGTGTAATTAACTGAACAGATGACATCTCTAAGGAAAAAAATGCAACAGGGTGTCCATAATCAACTGCCATATTTCGTGCCATAGATAACACAAAAGCCGTTTTACCCATACCTGGACGTGCTGCAATAATGATTAAATCAGAAGGTTGCCAACCTGAAGTTAATTTATCCAAGTTATGAAAACCTGTTGCAACTCCACTTAATCCTTCTTTTCCTGCTATTTCTTCAATACGTTTTTTGGCTTGAATTACTAAACTCTGAGCAGTTTCTGAACTTCGTTTGATATTTCCTTGTGTTACTTCGTATAGTTTAGATTCAGCAGTGTCTAATAAATCAAATACATCGGTAGATTCATCATACGATTGTTCTATAATTTCACTCGAAATTTTAATTAAACTTCTTTGTATGAATTTTTGCAAAATGATGCGTGAATGGAATTCAATATGTGCCGAAGAAGAAATCTTTTGAGTCAGTTGAATCAAATAATAATCGCCGCCAGAAAGATCTAATTTACCGGTTTTCTTTAATTGCGCGGAAACCGTTAATAAATCGATGGGCTGTGTTTCATTAAATAACTGAACGATAGCTTCAAAAATATTTTTGTGAGCGTCTTTGTAAAACGCATCAGGCTGTAAAATATCAATCACTTCATCAACCCCTTTTTTATCAATCATCATAGCACCAAGTACTGCTTCTTCAAGATCTAACGCTTGAGGTGGTAGTTTTCCTTTTTCTAAATTGATGATGGTAGTTTTATCTACCTTAATCGGGTTTAAATTTCTGATATTTTCCATATTGCGAAGTTAACCAATTTTTACAAAAAAATAATTTGAGTTCTCAAGACTCGTTTGTTGATAACTGAATATTTTTGTTAATAAAGCAAAAAAAATCCGAAACTTAAATGCTTCGGATTATATTTTAATATGAAAGTTAAAGGGGTTATTCTTTGAATTCACCCATCTTACAATATTTATCCATTCGCTGAGAAACTAATTCGGTTGTTGATAAATCTTTTAATTCTTCATAGGCTTTAGATACATATTGCTCAACCGTTTTGAAAGTAGTTTCTTTATCATAATGAGCTCCACCAAGTGGTTCAGGAATAATATCATCTATTAACTTATTTTTTTTCATGTCAAAAGAAGTCAATTTTAGGGCATCTGCAGCTTGTTCTTTAAATTCCCAACTTCTCCATAATATTGACGAACAAGATTCGGGTGAAATTACCGAATACCAGGTGTTTTCTAACATAAAAACTCTATCTCCTACTCCAATTCCTAACGCTCCACCGGAAGCACCTTCTCCAATAATTACAGTAATAATAGGTGTTTTTAAACGAACCATTTCAAAAATATTACGAGCAATAGCTTCTCCTTGTCCGCGTTCTTCAGCCTCTAAACCTGGATAAGCACCCGGAGTATCAACTAGTGTTAAAACTGGAATACCAAATTTCTCTGCCATTTTCATTAAGCGAAGTGCTTTTCTATAACCCTCTGGATTTGCCATACCAAAGTTACGGTACTGACGCATTTTAGTATTGATTCCTTTTTGTTGACCAATAATCATATACGATTGACCGTCTATTTGGCCTAAACCACCTATCATGGCTTTATCATCTTTAAAATTACGATCTCCAAAAAGTTCTAAAAAAGTACCTTTAGTTAAATTCGTAATATGTTCTAACGTATACGGTCTGTTTGGGTGTCTTGAAAGTTGCACACGTTGCCAAGCCGTAAGATTTTTATATATTTTTCGCTTAGTTTCTTCTAGTTTTTTCTCAATTTGCTTGCACGTTGTTGAGACATCAACATCTGATTCTTGACCAATGATTTGACATTTATCTAACTGATCTTCAAGTTCTTTAATTGGTAATTCAAAATCTAAATATTCCATAATCGGTTTATTAGGGTTTAGTTTTTAATAGTACAAAGATAAAATTTTCAATTGACATTCTAAACTTATCTTTAATTAGTTGTGATTTTTTTTATAACCTTTTACAATACCATTTGCAATTACAGTCGCTAAAATAATGAGTGCGCCTAAATAAAACATGGGTGACATTTGTTCTGAATCCTCAAAAATAAAATAGGCTAAAATGATACCATAAATAGGCTCTAAATTAATCGTTAGCATTACGGTATAAGGACTTAAATATTTCATAACCGCTGTAGAAGCAATAAATGCATAGGCCGTACAAACAGAACTTAAAATGAATAAATAAACTAAATCGGTAGTAGTCAGTTGAAAAAATTCTGCTGAAAAACTATTGGTAAACAGCAATGAAATTGAAAAGAACAATACCCCTCCCGATAATTCATAAAATGAAATAATTGTAGGTTTATACTCTTTCACAAACTTACTATTGATCACTGCAAATAACGCAGATAGGAAAGCGGAAATTAATGCTAATATAATGCCTTCAACATAATTAGTTTCAACATTAAAAATAATCGTAAGTCCAGCAATAACAATTAAACCAAAGAAAATTTCATACCAAACAATCTTTTTTCCAAAAAACAAAGGTTCGATTAATGAGGCAAAAAAAGCACCCGTTGACAGACAAGCTAAAGTAATGGAAACATTAGCCACTTTAATGGCTCTAAAGAAAGTAAACCAATGCAAAGCAATAATCAATCCTGCTATTAAAAATTTGAAAATAATTTGCCTCGGAATTTTTGTTGGAATGCGTTTATATCGAATGTATGCGAATATAAAAAATACGGCAAACAACATTCTGAACCAAACTAATGGCAAAGCATCTAGCGAAATTAATCTACCTAGAATGGCTGTAAATCCCCAAATAAATACAATTAAATGAAGATGCAAATAACTTTTTACGTTATCGTTTGGCATTTCGTAATAAATAATAAGCTAATATTCCAAAAACAAAATTGGGTAACCAAACCGCAATAAATGCCGGTATACTAGACTTTTCCGCTAATGTTCCGAAAACTTTATCAAAGAAAATGAATACAAAAGCAATGATTATACCGATGGCTAAATTGACTCCCATACCGCCTCTTCGTTTCATAGAAGAAACTGCAACAGCAATTATTGTCAATATAAATGCAGAAACTGGCAAACTAAATTTCTTATAAAAAACTACTAAATAAGTATTAATGTTTGCATTACCTCTAGCACGTTCTTTGTTAATGAATCTATTTAATTGACCAATTGTCATGGTTTCTGCAACATATACGACTGGTGTTAAATCATCGGGTTCAAAATTATAATTAATCGTAATTTTATCGCTCTTAATGAGTTGATCATTATCTATTCCTACTATACGCTTGTTATAATTGTATAAAATATAAGTCTTTTTTATTTCATCATAACGAATACGATTAGCGTTTACTTTTTCTATTAATTTATTATCTTTTAGTAACTCATATGTGAAATTAAATCCCGTTTGAGATAAATAATTAAAATTACTCACATAGATGTTTTCTTCAATATTGCCCTCTTTTTTTATTTGTCTAAAAATATCTGAAGTTTCTCTCGTTTGTGTGTTTCCTTTTAAATTTTGGTATCTAAAATCATTAAAACCCTTACTTGCTTTTGGCACCAAAAAGAATCCCATAATTAAAGCAAAAATGGATACGATAACTGCACCATAAATAAATGGTCGAAGAAATCGAGTAAACGATATACCCGAACTCAAAATAGCAATAATTTCGGTGTTATTTGCTAGTTTTGAAGTAAACCAAATAATGGATAAAAATAAAAAAATTGGAAACAAAAGATTTGCAAAATAAATAGTAAAATCGCCATAATAAACTAAAATAGCTTTCAATGGTAGTTTATTTTCAATCATTCGATTTACTTTTTCAGAAACATCAATCGTAATTCCAATGGGAATAAACATAATTAACATCACCGAAAAAGTAACCAAATAGCGTTTTAAAATGTATTTATCTATTATTTTCATATTACAAGTTTCAAGTTTCAAGTTTCAGGTTTCAAACCAACTTGAAACTTGAAACTTGAAACAAATTTTAAAGTCTTTGACTCATTTGTACTACCATTTTATCTTTCCATGCTCTGAATGTTCCTGCGATAATTTGTCTTCTAGCTTCGCGAACTAACCACATGTAAAAACCTAAATTGTGAATGGTTGCAATTTGTTTTCCTAAAAACTCATCGGCAGCAAATAAATGGCGCAAATAAGCTTTTGAATATTCAGTATCTACCCATGTATGACCCATTTCGTCAATAGGAGAAAAATCATCTTCCCACTTTTTATTTTTCATATTCATAGTTCCGTGTGCTGTGAACAACATACCGTTTCTAGCATTACGTGTTGGCATTACACAATCAAACATATCAATTCCTAACGCAATATTCTCTAAAATATTGATTGGCGTTCCAACTCCCATTAAATAACGAGGTTTGTCTTCGGGTAGAATTGCAGTAACTACTTCGGTCATTGCATACATTTCTTCAGCAGGTTCGCCTACTGATAAGCCTCCGATTGCATTTCCTTGAGCGCCCGCATTTGCAATATATTCAGCCGATTGCGCTCGCAAATCTTTATACGTACTTCCTTGAACAATAGGAAAAAACGTTTGTTCGAATCCATATTTAAAAGGTAATTTTTCTAAATGATTGATGCATCGATCTAACCAACGGTGCGTCATGTGCATCGAACGTTTGGCATAGCGATAATCGCAAGGATACGGCGTACATTCGTCAAAAGCCATAATAATATCGGCACCAATAGTACGCTGAACTTCCATTACATTTTCTGGAGAAAAAAAATGGTAAGAACCATCTATATGCGATTTAAATTTAACTCCTTCTTCTTTAATTTTTCGATTAGACGACAACGAATACACTTGGTAACCACCAGAATCGGTTAAGATATTTCGATCCCAATTCATAAATTTATGTAAACCACCCGCAGCTTCTAAAATTTTAGTTTGCGGTCTTAAATATAAATGATAGGTATTGCCAAGAATAATATCAGGATTAATGTCTTCTCTTAATTCGCGTTGGTGTACCCCTTTTACCGAGGCAACAGTGCCAACAGGCATAAATATCGGCGTTTCAATAACTCCGTGATCGGTTGTTATTTTTCCGGCTCTGGCTTTGCTTTGTGGATCTTTGGTTATTAAATCAAACTTCATAGTGTGCTTTTACGAAACGCAAAGATAATTGAATTTAGAATTTAGAAATTAGAATTTGGAATTATTTATGAAATTCAGTAAAATTCAAAAATCGGTTTACTTCATCTCAATTACTTTATCCTTTTTACTTTCTCCTTTTTAATTTTATTATCAACAATTCTTAATAACTTCTCATAAAATGATTTGTAGCACCAAAAAAATAAAATTACTTTTGTGGACATATAACACATATTCTATTATAAATGTCTAACACACAACAACTACACGATTTTACAACACAAGTTCGAAGAGACATTCTTCGTATGGTTCATGCCGTAAATTCAGGTCATCCAGGAGGTTCTTTAGGATGTGCCGAATTTTTGGTAACCCTTTACCAAGACGTTATGAAACGCAACCCTGGTTTTTCTATGGACGGCATAAACGAGGATATTTTCTTCTTATCGAACGGCCATATTTCTCCAGTTTTTTACAGCGTTTTAGCAAGAAGTGGGTATTTTCCAGTAGCCGAATTAGCTACCTTTAGAAAATTGAATTCGAGATTACAAGGTCACCCAACAACTCACGAAGGTTTGCCAGGAATTAGAATGGCTTCGGGTTCATTAGGTCAAGGTTTGTCGGTAGCAATTGGTGCTGCTCAAGCTAAAAAATTAAACAAAGACAACCATTTGGTATTTGCTCTTTTAGGCGATGGTGAATTGCAAGAAGGTCAAAATTGGGAAGCCATCATGTATGCTTCGGCAAAAAAAGTAGATAACTTAATTGCTACCATCGATTTGAACGGAAAACAAATTGACGGAACTACAGACGAAGTTTTGGCAATGGGAAGTATAAAAGCAAAATTTGAAGCATTTGACTGGATTGTATTAGAAGTTACAGCTGGTAATGACATTGATGCTATCAAAGCAGGATTAACTGAAGTGAAAGCAAAATCTGGTAACGGTAAACCCGTTTGTATTTTATTGCATACCGAAATGGGTAATGGTGTAGATTTTATGATGCACACACACGCTTGGCATGGTAAAGCACCAAACGATGAGCAATTAGCCAATGCATTAGCACAAAATGTGGCAAATTTAGGAGACTATTAATCAGTACTCAGTTTTCAGTTTCAAGTGTTCAGTAGAATGCTATTAAATTAAAAAATAAATGAAAAAATATATCAACCAAGGCAGTAAAGATACCCGTTCGGGATTTGGAGCTGGTATGACCGAGTTAGGTCACAAAAATGAAAATGTAGTGGCACTTTGTGCTGATTTAATTGGGTCATTAAAATTTGATGATTTCAAGAAAAACCATCCTGAGCGTTTTTTCCAAATCGGAATTGCAGAAGCCAACATGATAGGCATTGCAGCAGGTTTAACCATTGGTGGGAAAATTCCGTTTACTGGAACGTTTGCAAACTTTTCTACCGGAAGAGTATACGATCAAATTCGTCAATCGGTGGCGTATTCAGATAAAAATGTAAAAATTTGTGCTTCGCATGCCGGATTGACTTTAGGGGAAGACGGAGCCACGCATCAAATTTTAGAGGACATTGGTTTAATGAAAATGTTACCTGGAATGACGGTGATTAATACTTGTGATTACAACCAAACCAAAGCAGCAACTTTAGCGTTAGCCGATCATCATGGTCCAGCTTATTTGCGTTTTGGTCGCCCAGTAGTGCCAAACTTTATGCCTGCTGACGAACCTTTTGTAATTGGAAAAGCGTTTCTTTTAAACGAAGGTACCGATGTTACGATTATAGCTACCGGACATTTAGTTTGGGAAGCATTAGTAGCAGCAGAAGCCTTAGAAGCAAAAGGAATTTCAGCCGAAGTAATTAACATTCACACCATTAAACCTTTGGATGAAGAAGCGATTTTAAAATCGGTTCAAAAAACAGGTTGTGTAGTTACTGCAGAAGAGCACAACATTATTGGTGGTTTAGGAGAAAGTGTTTCTAGATGTTTAGTACAAAACCATTTAGTACCACAAGAGTTTGTGGCGGTAAACGATAGTTTTGGCGAAAGCGGAACACCTGACCAATTAATGGAAAAATACGGTTTAAACAGTGCCGCTATTATTGAAAAAGCTGAAAAAGTAGTTGCTCGAAAATAATAGTCTACTTTACCTATATTAAAAATCCTCAAGCATTTGAGGATTTTTTTTTACCTCACTTCTTTTCCCTCTTTAAAAAAAGCCACTTCTTGAAGCCGTGAAACGTTACTTCAGACTCCCATTTCTTATATACCCAATTACGGTTTCATTAAAAATAAAGGGTTGCTCTACATTAACCACATGTCCGCAGTTTTGAATAATAAATAATTCGGCCGTTTTTGCATGATTGGCAACTACTTGTCTTACAGAAGGTAAAAACATATAATCTTCTTCTCCCATAACATAAAGCGTAGGAATATCTAATTCAATTTGTCTAAACAAACGTAAAACAGGATTAATTTCGGCGGTTAATTTAAACCATTTAATAAATTCTTTTTGATAGAGTTTCTTGGCTTCGTTTATAAATAACAACCGAGAGTTTTTGTGGTTTTTTTTAGGCATGATCACAAAGGCAAAGAATTTATATAAAACCAAATAAGGCAACACGTATTTAAAGGTATTTCCTAATCGCATTAAGATTTGCGAACGAAAGTTCATTTTTAAAATGGCGCCGCCTAGAATCATACTTTGTACACGAGTAGGATACATTTCTGCCAATTGACGAATCACAATTGAACCTAACGAAATGCCAACAAAATGCGAACTATTTATTTGAAGATGATCAATCACTTCAATTACATCATTTGCAATGGATTTGAAGGTATATTTTTGCTTAAAAGCCGTTTTTATTTGCTCATTTGAATTGCCGTGTCCACGTAAATCGAGCAACAAGACATTGAAATGTTTATGAAAATCACGAATTTGCTTGAACCAAATAGAAGAACTACCTCCTGCTCCATGAACAAAAGTTACCCATTCAGTACTCATTTCGTTTTTATAAATTGTGTAAGAAATCAATGCTCGTTATTTTGTTCAAATGTAGCTTTTTAAGATGAAAAAGAAAAGAAAACAATAAAAAGAGCTTACAAACTAGATTTTTGAATGTAGTAATTTGAAATAGTCAAAGGCTTTCAATAATCTACTTCCATACCAAGAAAACATTTCGCCGTCTACAAAAACCGTTTTTGCATGATGGGTAAAACGTCCTATTTCAAATGCATGCTCGTCAGTAAACGGAAAAGGTTCGGAAGACAAGAACACATAATCGGGGTCGCCGTCTAAACGAAATTTTTTCAACTCAATTTCTGGATAACGCCCATCTTTACATTTATAAATATTTTCGAAATGATTCAATTGCAACAATTCATTGATGAAGGTATGATTTCCAGCAACCATAAAAGGATTTGCCCAAATAAAATAAGCTGCTTTTTTAACCGGTTTGTCTTTGATAAATTGCTTGAAATCTTGGTGGGCAAAATTAATTTTATCAATCCATTTTTGAGCTTCAGTACGTTTATTGAATAGTTGTCCGAAATCGTAAATCATTTGCAAATTATCGTCAATTGAAACAATATCAGTTACCCAAACGGGGCAAATTTGGGATAATTCCTGAACGATTTCTAACGTATTCTCTTCTTTATTGCAAATGATAATTTCGGGCTGAAGTGCTTTTATTTTAGCTATTTTAACAGATTTAGTGCCGCCTACAACAGTTTTAATCCCTTTAAAATGATGGGGTGCACGCAAAATTTGGTTATACCCACAATTGCATCTTCTAAACCTAAATCAAATAATAACTCCGTTTGAGATGGCACTAAAGAAATTATTCGTTTAGGTGTGTATTCAAAAGTATGTTGGGTTCCAATTTGGTCTGTGAATATTTGTTTCAAGTTTCAAGTTATTTTAGTTACCAAATTAAACTTGAAACTTGGAACTTGAAACCAAAATTTCTTCCATCTCTTGTTGCAATTTCAAGGCTTCTTCCCTAGCCTTTTCTGCAAAATCAGTTCCGTTTGAAGCATAAATAATACCTCGCGAAGAATTGATTAATAAACCCACGTTTTCGTTCATTCCATATTTACAAACTTCGGCTAAGCTACCGCCTTGAGCTCCTACACCTGGAACCAATAAAAAACTATCGGGAACTATTTTTCTAATTTCGGTGAAATATTCAGCTTTAGTTGCGCCCACTACATACATTAAATTTTCTGCGTTTTTCCATGATTTTGAAGTTTCCAAAACCACTTTATAAAATTCCTTACCTGCTACGTTTTGTGTTTGAAAATCAAAAGCACCTTCATTAGAAGTTAAAGCCAACATAATAGTGTGTTTGTTTTCAAACGCTAAAAATGGCTCAACCGAATCTTTTCCCATGTAAGGCGCTACTGTTACCGAATCGAAATTCAAATCTTCAAAAAAAGCTTTGGCATACATTGAAGAAGTATTGCCAATATCACCGCGTTTTGCATCGGCAATTGTGAAAATTTCTGGATGGTTTTCGTTCAGGTAATGAATGGTTTTTTGTAATGATTTCCAACCTTTTATACCATAAGCCTCATAAAAAGCGGTATTTGGTTTATAAGAAACACATAAATCATGTGTAGCATCAATAATTGCTTTGTTGAATTCAAAAATAGGATCTTCTGTATCTAATAAATGCTTTGGGATTTTAGTTACATCGACATCCAAGCCAATGCAAAGAAATGATTTTTTATTAGTGATTTGCTTAATAAGTAATTCGTTCGTCATTCGTAAATCGATTTATAAGAAACCAAATGTTGTGTTTGATCTATTTTATTTTTTTTAAATGCAATTATTACAGCTGTGATTCACTCAAAAATAAGACATTTAAATTAAAAAACTTCGTTTTCTTTTAATTTTTCAGTATTGGCTACTAATTGTAATTCGTCAATCATTTTATGCAAATTACCATTCATAAATCCATCTAAGTCAAAAATACTTAACCCAATTCGATGATCGGTGATTCTTCCTTGTGCGTAATTGTATGTTCTAATTTTTGCAGATCGGTCGCCACTACTCACTTGAGAAGTACGCTTGGTTGCATCTTCAGCTTCTTTTTTAGCCAATTCTTGTTCGTATAAACGAGAACGTAAAACATCTAACGCCTTATCTTTGTTTTTATGTTGCGATTTTTGATCCTGACATTGTGCTACCAATCCGGTAGGAATATGAGTTAAACGAACCGCAGATTTTGTAGTATTTACCGATTGCCCTCCTGGACCTGACGAACAGAAAAAATCAACACGAACATCATTCATATCAATTTGAACATCAAACTCCTCTGCTTCAGGCAAAACCATTACAGTTGCTGCTGAAGTGTGCACACGACCTTGCGTTTCAGTTTGTGGTACGCGTTGAACGCGATGAACGCCTGCTTCATATTTCAATGTTCCATACACATCTTCACCAGATACTTCAAAAATAACTTCTTTAAACCCGCCAGAAGTTCCTTCATTCATATCTACAACCGAAGTTCTCCAACCTTTAGCATCGCAATATTTTGTATACATTCGATATAAATCACCTGCAAAAATAGACGCTTCATCACCACCAGTACCTGCACGAATTTCCACCATTACGTTTTTAGCATCTTCAGGATCTTTTGGAATCAGCATGAACTTAATTTCTTCTTCTAATTGAGGTAAACGGTCTTTTGCTTCTTCTAACTGCATTTTGGCCATTTCAACCATTTCTGCATCCGACCCATCAGCAATAATTTCATTAGCCTCTTTGACATTTCCGTCTAGATTGATGTATTCATCTCTCTTATCTACTAGGGCTTTTAGGTCTTTGTATTCTTTATTCAATTGCACGTAACGTTTTTGATCGGCAATCACATCAGGTTGAATAATCAAATCTGAAATTTCGTCGAAACGTTGCTTAACATATTGTAATCTATCTAACATAGTAGTTTTTTATTTTGGATTGCAAAGTTACAATTTTAGTTGAAAGTTTAAAAATTTAAGTGATTAAACTTTAGACTGCTAGGCTTACGCCGAAAATTTAGGAAAGTAATTATAGATCGATGACAACATGCGAGGCAATACTATAAAAAAAAGGCACCTTCAAAATTTCGATTAAAAAAAACGATATAGAAATCGATATGAAAACGGCTAAAGGCGGAACTATAACCTGAATTTACAATCCGAGCAATCAAAGTAAATAGAAATAAAAATCTCAATCTTTCAATTGGGATTTTTAGTATTACTTCGTTAAGTACATTTTTCGTCGTGAGTACAAGTCATAGAATTGATCGTCTTTTAAATCGTCTATGAACAGGATGCTTTCTCCCGTTGATTTCATTTCTGGTCCTAAGGCTTTGTTTACATTAGGAAACTTACTGAATGAAAATACTGGTTGCTTAATCGCATAACCTTTTAACTGTGGGTTATACTTAAAATCAGTTACTTTATTGTGGCCTAACATTACTTTTGTGGCATAGTTTACATACGGTTCGCCATAGGCTTTTGCAATAAACGGTACCGTACGCGAAGCTCTAGGATTGGCTTCAATAATATAAACGGTATCGTCTTTAATGGCAAATTGTATGTTAATTAATCCCACAGTTTGTAACGCACGCGCAATTTTCTTAGTATGGTCTTTAATTTGCTGCATGACAAACTCGCCCAAGTTAAAAGGTGGCAATGTTGCGTTACTATCGCCCGAATGCACTCCACAAGGTTCTATGTGTTCCATAATTCCTATAATGTACACATTGCCATCGGCATCGCAAATGGCATCGGCTTCGGCCTCAATAGCGCCATCTAAATAATGGTCCAACAATAATTTATTTCCAGGAATTGATTTTAATAAGTCAATAACGTGTTCTTCTAATTCTTGTTTATTGATGACAATCTTCATGCCTTGCCCACCCAACACGTATGAAGGACGCACTAACAATGGAAAATCTAAAGTGTCTGCTAATACAGAAGCCTCTTCTGCGCTTTCTGCAATTCCAAATTGAGGAAATGGAATCTTCAACTCCGTTAATAAATCTGAAAAACGTCCTCTATCTTCGGCTAAATCCAACGCATCAAAAGAAGTTCCTAGTATTTTTATGCCATATTTGGCTAATTTTTCAGCTAATTTCAATGCGGTTTGTCCGCCCAATTGCACAATAACACCTTCTGGTTTTTCGTGCTGAATGATGTCGTAAATATGTTCCCAAAAAACAGGTTCAAAATACAATTTATCTGCCGTATCAAAATCGGTTGAAACCGTTTCTGGATTACAGTTGATCATGATGGTTTCATAGCCGCATTCTTTTGCTGCTAAAACCCCATGCACACAAGAATAATCGAACTCAATTCCTTGTCCAATTCGGTTGGGTCCTGATCCTAAAACCACTACTTTTTTCTTATCGGTCACAATACTTTCGTTGTGCACGTATTTGGTCCCGTCGGCTTTTTCAATTTCAGCTTCAAAAGTTGAGTAAAAATAAGGTGTAACGGCTTTGAACTCGGCCGCACAGGTATCTACTAATTTGTACACCCGCTTGATGTTTTGTGCTTCACGCAATTTATAAATCTGACTTTCTAAACAACCCACCATGTGTGCTATTTGTCGGTCACCGTATCCTTTTTGTTTCGCTTCTAAAAGCAATTCTCTTGGCAAAGTATCGACTTTATAGGTTGAGATTTCGCGCTCTAAATGGAATAATTCTTCATATTGTTTTAAGAACCACGTATCAATTTTAGTAATTTCGTGAATTCTTGAAAGCGGAATTCCCATGGCAATGGCATCATAGATTACAAATACTCTATCCCAACTCGCAAAGGTTAATTTCTCGATAATTTGGTCGTAGTTTTTATAGCCTTTCCCATCTGCTCCTAACCCATTTCGTTTAATTTCTAACGATTGTGTGGCTTTATGAAGTGCTTCTTGGAACGAACGACCGATTCCCATTACTTCTCCTACCGATTTCATTTGAAGTCCTAATGTTCTATCGGCACCTTCAAATTTATCGAAGTTCCAACGTGGTATTTTTACAATTACGTAATCTAACGTAGGTTCAAACAACGCTGAAGTTGATTTTGTAATTTGATTTTGTAATTCATCTAAGTTATATCCTAAAGCTAATTTCGATGCAATTTTGGCAATTGGGTAACCCGTTGCTTTTGAAGCTAACGCTGAAGAACGAGAAACTCTCGGGTTGATTTCAATAGCTACAATGTCTTCTTTATCATCTGGCGAAACCGCAAACTGAACGTTACAACCACCTGCAAAATTACCGATAGAGCGCATCATTAGAATGGCCATATCGCGCATTCTTTGAAAAGTGGTATCAGATAAAGTCATTGCTGGAGCCACTGTGATTGAGTCTCCTGTGTGAATTCCCATTGGATCCATATTTTCTATGGTACAAATAATAACTACATTATCATTTTTATCGCGTAATAATTCTAATTCATATTCTTTCCATCCCATTAATGCCTTGTCAATCAAGACTTCATGTATAGGAGAGGCTTCTAATCCATAGGTTAATGCACCGTCAAAATCTTCTTTTTTATATACGATTGCAGCACCTGTTCCACCCAATGTAAAGGAAGGTCGAATTACTAATGGAAAACCAAATTCTTGCTCAATTTCTTTACCTTTTAAGAATGAATTGGCGGTTTTGGCTGGTGCGGCTGGAATCCCGATTTTTGCAAGTAATTGTTTAAATTGTTCTCTATCTTCAGTAACATTGATGGCGTTTACATCAACACCTATTAATCTGATTCCGAAATCTTCCCAAATCCCTTTTTCGTCAGCTTCCAAACACAAGTTCAAAGCCGTTTGACCGCCCATTGTAGGCAATACCGCATCAATTTGCGGATGTGCTTTTAAAATTTCAATGATTGATTTTGTGGTTAGTGGCTTTAAGTAAATATGATCGGCCATGGATGGGTCGGTCATTATGGTTGCTGGGTTTGAATTGATAAGAATAACTTCAATTCCTTCCTCTTTTAATGATCGTGCTGATTGCGAACCCGCATAGTCAAATTCGCACGCCTGTCCAATAACGATAGGCCCTGATCCAATAATTAAAACCGATTTGATTGATGTGTCTTTAGGCATTGTAATTCTTTAGATTATGTAGTTAGTTGTCTGTTTTGTATTTTTATTTTTTTAGCCCTGATGGCAGTGGAAATCCTTTTTGTTTTTATTCTTTATAAAAATAAAAAGATTATAACGAACAGCAGGAAATAGCTTCAAAAACTTATTCAAATTTTATAAACACTTTAAAAAAAAGCCGCTACTAATAAAAGTAACGGCTGATATATTGTTTAAGCTAAACATTATTTTTTGTGTCTTGGTTCGCAAGAAACAGTTAATTTATGTCTTCCTTTAGCTCTTCTACGAGCAAGCACTTTTCTTCCATTAGCAGAAGCCATTCTATCCATGAAACCGTGCTTATTTCTTCTTTTTCTTTTTGATGGTTGAAATGTTCTCTTACTCATTGTAGTATCTTTTAAATTCTATAAATAAAAATCTTTTTTAAAACTCATAGGTTTCCTGTCCTGAAAACCGAGTGCAAATATACAAAGACTTTTTTCATTCGCAAGTACTTTTTTAAAAATATTTTTAATAGATTTTATTACCTTTGTATCCAACAAAAAATAATATTATGTTTCATAAAAATATCAAATTAGTTTTAGCTGCTTTAATAATCGCATTTGGAATTTATCAATTTACCGAAAACGAAATTGGAAATGGAATCTTCTTATTGTTATTATCTACCATTTTTATTTTCTTATACTTTAAAAATGAGTTTATCTTATTGGCTTTTTTAAAGTTACGTAAACAAGATTTTCCGGGAGCTCAAAAATGGTTATCGCATATAAAAAACCCAGAAGCTGCCCTGATAAAAAAACAACAAGGTTATTATAATTATTTGCACGGCTTGATGGTTTCGCAAACCAATCTAAACGAAGCGGAGCGTTATTTTAAAAAGGCTATTGCTCTTGGACTATCTATGGATCAAGATTTAGCTTTAGCAAAACTTCAGTTAGCCGGAATTGCTATGACGCGCAGAAGAAAAATTGAAGCAACTAATTTAATAAATGAAGCCAAAAAGCTGGACAAACAAAACATGCTAAAAGATCAAATTAAAATGATGAAGGATCAAATGAAGAAAATGTAATTCAATCATTTTACTTAAACTAAAAAGCACCTGTACAGGTGCTTTTTTTATTTTGAATATCCAGATGTAGGTATTTCAATTTCATATTTCTTTCCAGAATCATTAATTAACATTTTATCGCGCAACCAAGGATTATGCAACTTTAATATCTTATAATTCACTCCTTGCGTTTTTGCAAAAGTGGCTAAATTGGTGATAGAAGAATCAACTACAATTTTTTTTGTAGGAATTTGATAATACAACGCTTCTTTTGGAATAGAAAAACCATACTTATCTGCATTTTTCATAATTTCTTTCAAAGCTAAAATTCTAAAAACATAACGTGAGGTTTCTTCGGTTAACAACAAATCATAATAATTATCAACTTGTTGTTCTTCCATTTTGTTTTTGATTCCGCCTATACCACCATTATAAGAAGCCGCGGTTAAAGTCCAAGAGCCGAATTTTTCTTTAGCAGCAAGTAAATACCTGCAAGCTGCTTCTGTTGATTTTTCTAAATGATACCGTTCATCAACTTGATCGCTCACTTCCATGCCTTTTTCTTTTGCTGTTGCTGGCATGAATTGCCAAACACCTCTTGCGCCAGCTGGAGAAACTGCATTAACCAAACTACTTTCAATAACAGCCAAGTATTTAAAATCATCTGGAACGCCATATTTTGCTAAAATAGGCTCAATAATAGGAAAAACTTTATTAGCTCTTTTAATTACCAATGTCGTATTAGTATGATAATTCATATTGGTAATCATTTCTTTATCCAATCGTTCTTGAACATCTGCCATAAATGTTGGCACTTGTTCACCCGCAAAATCCATTTGCAAACTGTACCCCATAGGCGCATATTTTGATCGATCAAAAACAACACCGTAAAGCAAGAAACCAGCTAAGACAATTGTCACTAGAATTATAACGCTCTTTTTTGTTCTTATATTTTTCATTGTTACTTTAGTTTAAAATCAATTTAGGTAAATTTTCATTCATCCATTTGAATTTATTTAAAATCATAATATGGGTTCCACCTTTAACTACAATACATTTTCTTATATGCTTAATTGGAAATACCTCATCAGCATCGCCATGAATATGGATTACCGCTTCATTAATTTCCTTTTGATTCCAACACAAAATGGTTTCAATAGCCCAATCGAGATAATGTTTATCGCGCACGGACAAATATTTTTCATATAATTTTAATCGCTTAGCAACAATATTATCTCCAAATGCATATTTCACTAATTTTTCTATATCTGCCAAAAGTTGCGTAGGAATTAACTTATAGGCTTTTGTGTTACGTGCAATTTTAAAACGCGATGGAAATTCTTTATTTGTTTTGACGCTTGAAATAATAATTACTTTATCCGTTTTAATGATTTTTGCCATTTCTTGTACCAAAACTCCTCCAAAAGAAACCCCTATTAATACTGGATTATTATGTGTTATTTTTTGAGTCATTCGTAATGCATAGCTTTCAATAGACTCATTTTCAATGGGTAAAAACCATTCTAAAAAATACATCTCAAATTGTTCTTCAGGCAATTTGATATTTTCAAAAATTGAAGGACCTGACGCTAAACCGGGCATGAAATAAACAGGGATTTTATTCATAGCTTCAATGTGGAAAAAGATTCGTAAATTTGCACTCTAATTGCTTTTTTCATGGAAATCAAAGATAATGAACTTTTAAGACAATTTGAAATTATTACCCCTACTGGTTTAGTGGCAATTGAATATTCTATACAAGAACGAAAATTGTTTTTGACAAAATTTTGCGCGAATGCCAATGTAGACGAAGTAGTGCACAACGATTTTATCATTCATGTCTTAGGTATTGCCGAAGAAAGAAAGTTAAAAGTAGTTCCTACTAATGCAAAATTTATTAGTTTTTTTAGGAAAAATAGAAGATATCGAGAGCTACTGCCTCCAGGGTTAATGATTTAAATCGAAAAAATCCCAAGTTTAATAAACTTGGGATTTTTTTATACTTCAACGTTTATGAATTCTAATCTTACGCTTCCGTCTTCATCAATTTTGGTTAATTTAATATCGTGTAGTGTATTGACTAGTTCAGGATTCCAGGGCGTTTTAACCTTTACATAATTCTCGGTAAAACCGTGAATATAACCTTCTTTGTTTTCACTTTCAAACAAGACCGTTCTGTTGGATCCAATTTGGCTTTCATAAAATGCTCGTCGTTTTTTAACTGAAAGTCCGCGGAGCATTTTACTTCTTTTCGATCGCACATTAGAAGGAACTACTCCATCCATAACTACTGCTTCTGTATTATCGCGTTCGGAATACGTAAAAACATGCAAATAAGAAATATCCAAATCATTTAAAAAATGATAGGTTTCCAAAAAATGTTCGTCTGTTTCACCCGGAAAACCAACAATAACATCTACTCCAATACAAGCGTGTGGCATTACTTCGCGAATTCTTGTAACTCTATCAGTATAAACTTCGCGTAAATAGCGACGTTTCATTTTCTTTAAAATAGCATCTGATCCCGATTGTAATGGAATGTGAAAATGCGGAACAAAAGTGCGGCTTTTTGATACAAAATCAATAGTTTCGTTTTTTAGCAAATTAGGCTCGATGGAAGAAATTCGTAAACGCTCAATTCCTTCAACTTCATCTAGAGCTTTTACTAAATCTAGGAAAGTGTGTTCGTGTTTTTTGTTTCCAAATTCCCCTTTGCCATAATCGCCAATATTTACACCTGTTAATACGATTTCTTTGATGCCTTGTTGCGATATTTCAGAGGCATTTTTCAATACATTTTCTAAAGCATCACTACGAGAAATTCCTCTTGCTAAAGGAATCGTACAATAAGTACATTTATAATCGCAACCATCTTGCACTTTTAAGAAAGCTCTCGTACGATCGCCTATTGAATAACTTCCTACATAAAAATCGGCTTCTTCTATTTCACAAGAATGAACTTCACCTCTATCGTTTTTAGATAAATCATTAATATAATCGGTGATTTTAAATTTTTCAGTAGCACCCAATACTAAATCAACGCCATCAACAGCCGCTAATTCTTCTGGTTTTAATTGGGCATAACAACCTACCGCTGCAACAAATGCATTTTCATTTAGCTTCATTGCTTTTCTAACAATTTGCTTGAATTGTTTATCGGCATTATCAGTTACCGAACAAGTGTTGATTACATAAATATCGGCAATTTCTTCAAAATCAACCCGTTCAAAACCTTCATTTTGAAAATCGCGAGCAATCGTAGAAGTTTCTGAGAAGTTCAGTTTACATCCTAAAGTGTAGAATGCTACCTTTTTTTTGTTTTCCATAAGTAAAGTTCAATTAATGAAATCGTTGTCAAAAAATTGAATCGCAAATCTACGGACAAAAAATAAAGTACCAAAATAAAAAACAAAAAGGCTTGACGAACGCCAAGCCTTTTAAAAATTCTTAAATTCCCCCTACAGAACTAAAAATCTTATTTTCATAGTGTAAATATATACAAATATTTTCAGTCGTGTTAATACTTTTAAACCAATGTTATTTTTTAAGACATAAACGTTTAATTTAAAAGAATAATCGTTTGTAATAAGTAATTAACGTTTATTTTTTAGGGTAAAAAAAAGCTTGACAAAAGTCAAGCTTTTTAAAAAATTCTTAAATTCCCCCTACAGAACTAAAAATCTTATTTTATAGTACAAATTTACATACTTTAGTACTAAACGATTTACACCATTCAATAAACGTATAAAATTAAGAAATATTCGTATAAAAAAAACGACTTATTCTTTTCTGTACTTTTTAGTTTCCTCAAATACATGGGTTAATATTGCAGCATCTTGATGGGTAAATTCAACATTTCTTCTAGCCATAACAATCTTTGCTGTTTGAAATGCTTTACTAGTAATATAGGTTGAAAAACCAGAAGCACCACCCCAAGAATAACTTGGAACAAAATTTCTTGGAAATCCTGCACCAAAAATATTTGCCGAAACTCCTACAACTGTTCCAGTGTTAAACATCGTATTGATACCACACTTGCTGTGATCTCCCATCATCAATCCGCAAAATTGTAATCCCGTTTTTGCAAATCCTTCGGTTTCATAGCTCCAAAGACGTACTTCTTCGTAATTATTTTTTAAGTTCGAATTATTTGAATCGGCACCAATATTACACCATTCACCCAAAACCGAATTCCCTAAAAATCCATCATGACCTTTGTTTGAATATCCGAATAAAACCGAATTATTAACTTCGCCACCAATCACTGAATGCGGACCTACCGTTGTAGCGCCATATACTTTTGTGGCCAACTTTACTCTTCCTGATTCACATAAAGCAAAAGGACCTCGAATAACAGAACCTTCCATAATTTCTGCATTAGCTCCGATGTAAATAGGACCGGTTGAAGCGTTTAGAGTTACAAATTCAAGCTTTGCTCCTGCTTCAATGAATATATTTTCGGGTGCAATTACATTTACTGATTTAGGAATTGGCTGCGACACTCTATCTTCCGTAAGTAATTCAAAATCTTCTCGAATCGCACGATCATTTTTAGAAAAAATATCCCATGTATTTTCGATGCGCAAGAATTCGCCTTCATAAACAACCAAATCATATTGTTCAAAATCTACTTCCTCTTGGGTGTCATTTGTATAAAAAGCAACGATTTCATCACCAAAAACCACTGCTTGATTTTGTTCCAAATTTTGAATTAAATCAACTAGAATTGCATTTGGTAAAAAAGAAGCATTGATCATGATGTTTTGCTCCATTTCAACCATTGGATATTTCTCCATCAAATACTCTTCTGTCAAAGTAGTTGTAGTTGAACCAAGGTATTTTTCCCATTTTTCACGTATGGTTAATATTCCAATACGAATATCTGCCACAGGACGAGTAAACGTAAAAGGAAGTAACGCATTGCGAACGGTTCCGTCAAAAAGTATATAGTTCATTTATAATTTTATTATTTCTAAATATCAAAAATACAATTTATTCCATAAAAAAAGCCTCACAAAATGTGAAGCTTTAATATTATGTTGAAAAAGCAATATATAATTAAGCTTTTTTAGCGTATTTGCTGTTGAATTTATCAATACGTCCTGCAGTATCAATAAGTTTAGATTTACCTGTGTAAAAAGGGTGAGAAGTTCTAGAAATCTCCATTTTGAAAACTGGATACTCAACACCTTCGTGAGTAATTGTTTCTTTAGTTTCTACTGTAGATTTAGTAATAAAAACATCCTCGTTTGACATGTCTTTAAAAGCTACTAATCTGTAATTTTCTGGGTGAATACCTTTTCTCATTTTGTAAATCTTTTTATTAAGCGATTATACGATGTTTCGCGGCTTTAGTTTGCTAAAGGTGTAAACATTTTATAACCTTTTTGTTTATAAACTTTTTAATTAGGGTGCAAAATTACATTTTATTTTTAATTTACCAATGTTTCTGTAACTTTTTTTTATTTTTCATCTCTTATAGAGTAACGAGAAGAATTCTTATATTTGTAAATTAATTAAACTTAAATTATCTATGAACGAAATTATTAAAAAGAACGGAATTAAATTTGGAGTAATCAGTGGATTATTCAGTGTATTTTATATTATATCAATGTATGTTGTTGATTACAACTTATTCATCAATATTTGGTTAGGAGTTACTGTAATGCTTGTTTTTCTTGCAATTGGTGTTTTTCAGTTAATTGAATTGAGAAAAAGTTTAGGTAGTTTTATGACTTTCAAAGAAGGATTTACTGGATATTTTATTGCCGCATTAATAGGTATTTTAATTTCTACTTCTTTTTCAATTGTTCTATTTAATGTGATTGATACTGCGACAAGAGACTTAATTCATGAAGCGCTTATCAATTTTCAAGTAGAAAATTTACAAAAATGGAATGTTCCCGCGGCTGAAATTAAAAAAGCCATTGATGATATGAAAGAAATGCCTCAATTTTCAACATTAGGTTTATTATATGGTATTTTAAAATCATTACTAGGTTCTATCGTTTTTGGATTAATTCTTGCTGCAATTTTCAAAAAAAACAAACCTGTATTATAATTCAATGAATTTATCCATAGTTATCCCATTATTAAACGAACAAGAATCGTTACCTGAATTACACCATTGGATTGTAAAAGTTATGAATACACATAACTTTTCTTATGAAATCCTGTTTGTTGATGATGGTAGTACTGATGCTTCTTGGCAAACTATTACCAATCTTTCTAATGAAAATCCAAATGTAAAAGGCATCCGTTTTCTTAGAAATTATGGAAAATCACAAGCGTTACATGCTGGTTTTGCTAAAGCGCAAGGTGAAGTAATTATTACTATGGATGCCGATTTACAAGACAGCCCCGATGAAATTCCAGAGTTATATCGTTTAATCACCGAAGATAATTATGATTTGATTTCGGGTTGGAAGAAAAAGCGTTACGATTCTGTTGTAGCCAAAAATATTCCATCTAAATTATTCAATTGGGCGGCTCGAAAAACTTCAGGGGTTTATTTGAACGATTTCAATTGCGGATTAAAAGCCTATAAAAATATCGTTATTAAAAATATCGAAGTTTCGGGAGAAATGCACCGCTATATTCCGGTTTTAGCTAAAAATGCAGGTTTTTCAAACATTGGCGAAAAAATAGTAATTCATCAAGCCAGAAAATACGGGAATTCTAAATTTGGAATGAGCCGTTTTATCAATGGTTTCTTAGATTTGATTACGATTTGGTTCATTTCTACTTTCGGGAAACGACCTATGCACCTTTTCGGATTACTAGGTTCAATCATGTTTATCATTGGATTTTTATTCGCCTTCTATTTAGGAATCGACAAATTATTCATCAATACCTCAGGAAGATTAATCACCGAACGACCGCAATTCTACTTATCGTTAACCGCAATGTTAATTGGAACCCAATTATTCTTAGCAGGATTTCTGGGCGAAATTATCCTTCGGACAAAAAACAACGAAGAACGTTATAAGATTAGTGAGGAGTTGGGGGTTTGAAGTTGGGAGTAAAACTGAATTATTAACTTTTTAAATTATATACGCCATGCAAAAATTAGAGATTATCAACAACAAAATTCATTTGATTAGAAATCAAAAAGTTATGCTAGATTTTGATTTAGCATTTCTTTATCAAATTGAAACAAAAAGACTAAAAGAAGCTGTCAGAAGGAATATTGAAAGATTTCCTAAAGATTTTATGTTTGAACTTACAAAAGAAGAATTTGAAAACTTGAGGTCGCAAATTGCGACCTCAAGTTACGGCGGAACAAGATATATGCCTTTTGCGTTTACAGAGCAAGGCGTTGCAATGTTATCTTCTGTATTAAATTCAAAGAAAGCAATTGAAGTAAATATTGCAATTATGAGAACTTTTGTAGTACTAAGAAATTCAATTTTATCTTTGGAAGAAATCACAAATAGAGTATCAGAAATTGAAGAACAGTTTCCTGAAATATACAAAGCTTTAAATTATCTGATGGACAATAATCAGAAAAATATTGAACAAAAAGAAAGAAGTAAAATTGGCTTCAAAAAGAAATAAGAATATGCATATCGAACAAAGTATTTTAAATAAAGTAAACGAATGGTTAACCCCAACTTTTGACGAAACCACTCACGAGGCAATCAAAAAAATGATGACTTCTGCTCCAAAAGAGTTAGAAGAAGGTTTCTATAAAAACTTAGAGTTTGGAACGGGCGGAATGCGCGGTGTTATGGGTGTTGGAACTAATCGTATCAACAAATATACTTTGGGAAAAAACACACAAGGTTTATCAGATTATTTATACAAATCGTTTCCAAACGAACCTTTAAAAGTGGTCATCGCATACGATTGCCGTCATAATAGTGATACGTTAGCAAAAGTGGTTGCCGATGTTTTTTCGGCAAACGGAATTAAAGTGTATTTGTTTTCCGATATGCGCCCAACACCAGAATTATCTTTTGCCGTTCGCTATTTGAATTGCCATGCAGGAATTGTATTAACTGCTTCTCACAATCCGCCAGAATACAACGGTTACAAAGTATATTGGCAAGATGGTGGCCAATTAGTTCCACCACAAGATGCCGAAATTATAAAGATAATTGAAGAGTTGAAATACAGCGAAATTAAGTTTGAAGCCAACAACGATTTAATCGAATATATTGATTCTGAAATTGATGAAGCTTTCTTTAAATCAACCATCGAAAATGCAAGTTTTAATACGCCTTCTGAAGCTAAAGTCAATCTAAAAATCGTTTATACTTCGTTACACGGAACTTCAATAAAATCAATCCCTAATGTATTAGCAAAAGCTGGTTATACCGATGTGAATATTGTTCCTGAACAAGCCGAACCTGATGGTGATTTTCCAACTGTGAAATCTCCAAATCCGGAAGAACCAGAGGCGTTGTCAATGGCTATTGCTTTGGCAAATAAAATTGGAGCTGATATTGTAGTTGGAACGGATCCAGATTCAGATCGATTAGGGGTTGCTGTTCGCGATTTAGACGGAAACATCAAATTGCTGAACGGAAATCAAACGATGGTGATCATGACCGCTTTCCTATTAGAACAATGGAAACGCACTGATAAATTTAAAGGAAATGAATTCATTGGATCTACTATTGTTTCAACACCCATGATGTTAGAATTAGCCGCAGCTTATGGTGTAGAATGCAAAGTAGGATTAACTGGTTTCAAATGGATTGCAAAATTCATTAAGGATTTCCCAAATCAAACCTTTATAAGTGGTGGTGAAGAAAGTTTTGGATATATGGTAGGTGATGCCGTTCGCGATAAAGATGCGGTAGGTGCCGTTTTATTATTAAGTGAAATTGCTGCTCAGGCAAAAGCATCGGGTAGTTCGTTATATCAAGAATTATTAAATTTATATATTGATTTTGGTTGTTATAAAGAATCATTAATTTCGATTACCAAAAAAGGAATTGAAGGCGCTAACGAAATCAAACAAATGATGATAGACTTACGCGAAAATCCGTTAAAAGAAATCAACGGTCAACGTGTCATTTGTATTGAAGATTATCAAGTTGCCAAAGGAAAAGACTTCATGAATAATGAAGAATTTGAAATTCATATTCCAAAATCAAACGTATTAATATACTATTTGGAAGACGGAAGTAAAATTTGCGCTCGACCAAGCGGCACCGAACCTAAAATTAAATTCTATTTCAGCGTAAATGGAGTTTTAGACACGATTGAAAACGCTGAATCAGTAGAAAAAGAATTAGATAACAAAATTGCTGGTATAATTTCGGCAATGAAATTAAATTAAATGGACAAAAATTTTAAAAAAATAATTCCGTTTGCAAAAAAATTCAAAAGTCACATTTTTTGGAATGTGTTTTTCAATATTTTTTATGCTTTATTCAGCACACTTTCATTTGTAGCACTTTTTCCGTTAATGGAAGTTTTGTTTAAAATGAATGAAAAAGTTGTAGAATTACCAAAATATAATGGAATTTGGGAAATAACAACTTATGGAAAAGAGTATTTACAATATTACATTACTAAACTCACAATAGAAAACGGAATACAATATGCACTTTTACTCACTGTTGCATTAGTTATTTCTACTTTTTTGTTTAAAAATGCATTCAACTATTTTGCATCTCAACATTTAACAAAAATTAAAAACGGAGTACTTCATGATTTACGTGAAAAAATGTATGATAAAATCATTTCTTTACCTATTTCATACTATTCCGAAAAAAGAAAAGGTGATGTTATGGCACGAATGCTTGGTGATGTTAATGAGGTTCAGAATTCATTTTTCATAATTTTAGAACTTATTGTAAAAGAACCACTTACAATAGTTTTTGCTATTGTTGCAATGATGAGAATTAGTCTTGAATTAACGCTGTTTGTATTCATTTTTATTCCAATTTCTGGATTTATTATTACAAAAATTGGGAAAAGCTTAAAATCGAAATCGCAAAATGTTCAAAAAGAAAACGGTTATTTAATTTCGATTGTAGAAGAAAGTTTAGGCGGATTAAAAGTGGTGAAAAGTTATAATTCTGAAGGCTATTTCAAATCTATTTTCAATGATTCAATTGATAGATTACTTCGTTTGAACAACAGTATTGGAAAGAAAAATAATTTAGCCTCACCCATGAGCGAATTTATGGGAATTGTAACCATTGCAGTACTTTTATGGTATGGTGGAAACTTAGTTTTAATAGACAAAACATTAAATGGTGCTTTATTTATTGTGTATCTTGGATTGGCTTACAACATCTTAACTCCTGCAAAAGCAATATCAAAAGCATCTTATGCTGTAAAAAATGGATTGGCTGCAGCCGAACGAGTTTTTGAGATTTTAGAAGTTGAAAATACCATTGTTAATAAACCTAATGCAGTAAAAAAAGAATCATTTACTGAGAAAATTAGCATTGAAAATATCAACTTTAAATATGAAGCAGAAAATGTGTTGAAAAACTTCACATTAGATGTACCTAAAGGAAAAACGGTTGCTTTAGTTGGGCAATCAGGTTCTGGGAAAAGTACGATTGCCAATTTATTGACGCGTTTTTATGATGTACAAGAAGGAAGTGTAAAAATAGATGGTATTGACATCAAAGACATGACTTTAGAATCGTTACGAGATTTAATGGGATTAGTTACACAGGATTCTATTTTATTCAATGATTCGATTAAAAATAACATTCGCTTAGGTAAACAAGATGCAACTGACGAAGAAATCATTGACGCTTTAAAAGTGGCAAATGCTTACGAATTCGTAGCTGCTTTACCCAACGGAATTAATACCAACATTGGTGATGCGGGTGGAAAACTTTCGGGAGGCCAAAAACAACGTTTATCAATTGCGAGAGCCGTTTTGAAAAATCCTCCAATAATGATTTTGGATGAAGCAACTTCGGCTTTAGATACTGAAAGTGAAAAATTTGTACAAGTGGCTTTAGAAAACATGATGCTAAACAGAACTTCTATTGTCATTGCCCACCGTTTATCAACTATTCAAAAAGCAGATAAAATTGTGGTGATGCACAAAGGCGAAATCGTGGAACAAGGAACCCATGATGAATTGTTGACTCTAAACGGAACGTACTCAAAATTAGTGATGATGCAGAGCTTTGAGTAAAAGTTGGAAGTTAGGAGTTTAGCAACTTGAATAAAGCGAAACGCTGATTTTAAATAGATTTTTTTACTTTGTGTGACTTTGCGTTTATCTTAGTGTAACTTTGTGTAACAATTTTGACTTTAAATTTGTAACTGAATCTGAAAAATGTACATCAACAGCTCAAATATTACATTACCCGAAGACAATAATACTATTGTTTGGAAATATTTGGACTTGTCTAAGTTTTTAGACATGTTGTTGTCGCAACAACTGTTTATGTCGCGTTCTGACAAGTTTGAAGATCAATATGAAGGTACTTTTTCTGAACCTACCTTTGAGGAAATCAAAAAAATTGCCGCAAATAATCCGAAGTTTTTAGACTATTATAAATCGCATCGCGAAAAAGTAGTCATCAGTAGTTGGCACATCAACGAATATGAATCGTTTGCGATGTGGCAAATTTTCACAAAAAACAACGAAGGTTTAGCAATTCAATCTACAATTGGGCGTTTAAAAGAAGCTTTACGACTAGAAAATAGGATTGAACAATATATTGGTAACGTTAATTATATCGATTATAAAAAAGAATATATTCCGTTTGATGACACTTTTTTCCCGTTTTTATTCAAACGAAAAAGTTTTCAATATGAACGAGAAGTACGCATTATTTCTGACGTAAGTGCTCAAAATATTTCGGTAAATGAAGGATTGAAAATTAACGTTGATCTGAACCAATTAATTGAAAAAATTTACATTCACCCAAAAAGTGAAAACTGGTACAAAAAACTAGTCATTGAATTAGTTTCAAAACTCGATTTTAAAATAGAAATTGAGAAATCGGACTTAGAGAGTGATATTTTGATTTAGAAAAAATGTAATTTCAACAAAGGAAAACTCTAATTCGGAGTATACATTTCCACTTTCCAATCGTTGGCTAACATATTAACATAATGATAATGTACTTTATCATTTTTATCAAAAGCGCCGTTTTTATTTACATCTTCAATACTTCTAAAATACAAACGACTTGTTTTTTCAATAATATTCCAATCAATTACTTCCTGAAAATCGGATGATATTTTAGTGAATTTTGTACCGCTAGTGGTACTTAAATAAAGAGATCTGATGTCGTTTTGATTGATTTTTCCATCTTTATTAGTATCTGCATCGACTAACGTGTAAACCATAATTTGTTTTTTAGTTTTAGCGGCTAGTGTATTTAAGAAAGTGGCGGATTGAATTTGGATTTTCTGATTTGTCAACGGCTTAACTTGAGTAGAATCGATGTGCTGGAAATTCAAATTATCCAAAAATCCTGTAATCTCAAATCGATTATAATTTGAAATCGCATAACTTATTTGATTTGCTTTACTGCTTCCGTAAGTTCTTCCTTCAACATCATAGACACGAACATCTCCTATGGGATGAATAAGATAATTGCTTCCTTCCATTAATATAGGTAAATCAGCCACTTTAAATTCGGAAGAATCTTTAGGTGTTGTTGATTGACTTGTCTTATTTTCTTCGTAACTCACTTTTGGAGTTTCTTTTTCTTGCTTACAACTTATCAATGAAAGTAATAAAGCAAATGATAAAATGATACGCATACGATCTATTTTTTTATAGTCAAATGTACTAAAAAGTGATGAATTACAGCCTTGCAATAAATTTCAAATTAAAAACACGAGTGGTCATGTAGTTTGGAATACCATATTGCGATTTAGTATATACGTCTCTAACCCAAGTATTTGTAATTGAATTTTGATTATTAAACAAATTAAAAATTTCTAATCCTAATGAAAATTCGTCAAAAGGCTTTAACCACTTTATACTTGATTTAATTTTTTCATCTTTAAAAACAAATGAAAATCCTATATCGGCTCTTCGATAATCATTTAATCGTAATTGATAATTGTAAGGATCAGCATATGATGGAGAACCACCAGGTAATCCGGTGTTATAAACCAAATTTAAGTATAATTTAAGGTTGGGAATATTAGGCATATAATCTTGAAATAACATTCCGAATTTCAGCCTCTGATCAGTAGGACGAGCTATAAACCCTTTATTATTTTGATTTTCTTCGGTTTGCATATAGCCAAAACTGAACCAAGATTCCGTTCCTGGCACAAATTCACCATTTAAACGCGCATCGAAACCATAAGCATAAGCGGTTGCTTCATTATTTGCACGATATCGAATTCTTACATTATCAATCGTATATGTATTTACGTTAGTTAAATTTTTATAATACGCTTCTGTAATCAATTTAAAAGGGCGCGTCCACATTTTAAAACTATAATCGCTACTCAATACTAAATGAAATGATTGTTGCGCTTTCACATTAGTTTGCACTACCCCATTATAATCGCGCAATTCTCTATAAAACGGGGGTTGATGATACAATCCGCCAGACAATCTAAACAATATATCTTTATCCCAATCAGGTTTAAACGCAAACTGAACTCGAGGTGAAAAAGTCATTTGACTATTTCCTTTTGGTCTACCATCGGCATCAACTTGCCATTGGTGTCCGCGAACTCCGGCATTTAACCAATAACTATGATTGCCAATTTTACCTCTTCGATTCCACTGAAAGTATCCTGAAAAACGATTGATTCGCGTAAAATTGGTAGCTCTTACGCTTTGATAAGGCGCTAGTGGTCCAACATATGGATTATAGGGTTGGTCATTTTGATAATCTAAAATAGGATTTGGTAATGAAAATCCTGCTGAATCAATAACTTCCCATTCGACAATTCTATCTCTAATATCTTCTAGCGTAAATTTAGCGCCCCATTCAATCTGTGATTTTTTAGTAATTTCATGAAATCCTTTGACTTCAGCATTAACAATTAAAGCATCTAAATCATTTCGTGCATGTGTTAATTGAGAACCAATTCCTCGCGAATAAACTACATTACCAAATGTTTCTGAACCAATATTTGCATCCACTTCACCTAAACGATATTGCGCTAAAATATCATAATATTCTTGTTCTTGTGTGTGATAAGTTGAAGCTATAAATTTTAATTTATTTTTCTCATTGTACTGATAAACCGCTTTTCCAGCACCAAAAAGTGTTAAATAATTGTCGTTTTCTTGCCCTTCATAATACACTAAAAGCGCTATTGGTTCGCTAACCGTACCAAAATTTGTTTGCCGACTTAAAGGTTGATAGTTATATTTATTTTGAGAGATATTTCCTAAAAAACTGAAGTTCCACTTGGTAGATGCATTAAAATTGACCAAGGTTTGCACATCAAAAAAAGTAGGTTTAAAATTAGTTTCTGTTTCTTGACTGTTGACTAGCAAACTATTATCTCTATATCGAATACCAGTTATATTTGACCATTTTTGATTTTTAGAAACACCCTCTGCAGTAATACTTCCGCCTAAAAGACTTGCTTCCATTCGGGATTTAAAACTTTTAGGGTTTCGATACGTGATGTCGAGCACAGAAGATAATTTATCACCATATTTTGATTGAAAACCCCCTGCAGAAAAATCAACATTTTCTACCATGTCAGTGTTGGTAAAACTCAACCCTTCTTGTTGACCAGATCGAATTAAAAAAGGGCGATATACTTCAATTTCGTTAACGTAAACTAAATTTTCATCATAATTTCCGCCTCTTACGGCATAAGATGTACTCAATTCATTGTTTGAATACACCCCTGGTAATGTTTTAATAATATTTTCTATACCTGCATTAGCCCCCGGAATCATTCGAATAATTACAGGATCTATAGTTGTTAAACCTTCAATACGTTTTTTGCTGTCGCTTGTGATTACCAGCTCGCCCATTTGTTCAATTTTAGCACTCATGACAGGATTCAATTCAAAATCCTCATTGGGTTTTAACTCAATAGAAATTGTGCTATTCTTAAATGATTGATGTGAAAAAATAAGAGAGACTTTTTGATTAGCAGGTACCTCGATTGTATAAAAACCATTTTCATTGGTAAACGTAATTTTATCTAAAGCAGTAACCTTAACTTGCTCTACAGGGTTTTTTAATTCGTCTAAAATAACCCCTTTGACTCTCGCTTTTTGGGCAAAAGAAATGATAGAAAACAAACTAAAAAAAAGAAATAAACTGATTTTTTTCAAAAGTATCGGTTTTAATTATTTAAAAAAATACGATTCAAAGGTAGCAGAATTTTGCAAACTATCTGTTACAATAATTTTGAAATCATTTCTACCTTGAACGTAAATTGCATCCTCTAAATTGTGTGTAAGTCGTTTTGTTTTGTAATCATACTCCATTAAAATCCATTTTCCATTCAAATAGGCTGAATAATTGGCAATATCCGAATGCAAATCTGCTACTGAAACACTTAACGTTTTTTGATCTTTTAATGTTTTTCCTTCAACAAAGTTTACATTATAAATTCGGGGTGGAATAGAATCTTGTGCCAACTTATATTTTCCTAATGTCTTAATTTTTGTGGAGAATGAATTTCCTTTTCGGGTGGTTTTATTAAAATCTAATTTATATCCGTCTAAAGTTGCAATGTAGGTTTTACTCAATTGTTCTTCAGTTAAACCAGAAACATCATTAAACGTTAACGTAATATTTTTATGCACCGGCACACTATCATCATGCAACGTTGCAATATCATTATTCACATCAAAATTCATATAAAAATTGGCATAAAATGAATTTTCAGGAACATAAACCGTTACATTTCCTTTCTCAAAAATAGATTCAGTTTTAGCTTTCACAAAATAAGGTGTTTTCTGAATTGTCTTTTTTATGGCAGGAACTTGAACGCCGTATTCAATGGGAATAATTAATTCAATTTTATTTTGATGGAAATCATATAATTCAACCCGATAGGAATAATTGGAATTAGGAAGTATTTTCAACGTACCATCTTTTGTATTTCCGGCAACTATAGAAAGCGGATAGCTACTTAATTCAAACAATTTTTGAACACGCTGTCCCATATAATGAAAACGATCATAATCTATAAAATTGTTGATATATCTTGATTCATCGAAAGCAAAAGTATCAAACCCATATTGATATTGTAGCACCCCATTAAGATACGCTTTCACTTTATACAAGCCGTTTTTATTGTAGGCATTTGTACAGTAATCATAGGCATTGATTCCAAAAGCTATTCTGCCGTTTGCTTTAACTTTCGTGCATAAATAATTGCCATCGGCTTGTTTGTTAAATGAAATATTGATGGGTTTTTGTGCATTATTTACAGTTGTAGAATCTAACGGATAAACTACAATGCCTTGAATAATTGGTTTTCGTTCATCTTTAATCATTTTTTTAAATCCAAAATGCATTGGATTGATAATTTGCTCCGATTTTGTATCTCTAAATTCAAAATGCAAATGAGGGGCACCACTACCGCCAGTATTTCCAGAAAACGCAATAACGTCGCCTTTTTTTACGGGTAATTCTGTTGGATAAAGATACATTTCTACTTCAAAAGATTGTTCTTGATATTGCTTTTTCTTAATTAACTCCTGAATAGCGCCGTTTGCTTTTTGTAAATGCCCATAAACTGAAGTATAACCATTAGGATGTGTTATATAAATAGCTTTTCCATAGCCAAAAGGTGAAATTTTGATTCGAGAAACATAACCGTCTCCTGTAGCAAAAACGGGCAATCCTTCTACTCCTGAAGTTTTAAAATCTAATCCTGAATGAAAATGATTACTGCGCAATTCTGCGAAAGAACCTGAAATATCTAATGAAATAGCTAGAGGCGATTGAAAAACATCCTGTGGATAATTTTCCTGACTGACTGCTAAAAAAGGGACTAAAAGTAGGGCTAATACAAATTTCATAAAACATGAGTTTAATGCTAAAATAGTAAAAAAATATTAGTTAAAGCTATTAAAAATAAAGAACAAATCAAGAAGCTAAAAATCAAATACTTACAGCAAAATAAAATTTAATTATAAAATTTATCTAAAACTGTTGCTATTTTTGAATACTAATGCTAACTTTGTGACTTATTGAAATGAATTTCATCATTAATGAATGGATTATCTGAATTAATTGATTCTCTAGAAGTTAAATTTTTCAAGCTCAATCAAAAACTGATTCAACTTGAAAAGAAAAACTCAGAATTACAAGAAGAATTGTTGCTTTCTAAAAAAATGCAACAGCAACAATCAGTTGAAATAGATTCTTTTAAAAATCAGTTAGATACTCTAAAAATGGTGAATTCAGTGTTAGGCAGTGAAGAAAATAAACGAGAAACAAAACTCAAAATAAATTCATTAATTCGAGAAATCGATTATTGTATAGCACAACTTTCTGATTAGAAAGAATATGAGTGAAAAACTAAAAATTAAACTATCAATTGCAGATCGCGTATATCCACTAACAGTGGAGCCATCTCAAGAAGAAGGACTTAGAAGTGCTTCTAAAAAAATTGATGCAATGATTAAACAGTTTGAACAAAGCTATGCCGTGAGAGACAAACAAGACGTTTTAGCCATGTGTGCGCTTCAATTTGCAGCCCAAGTGGAACAAAAACAAATTACTACTTCTCAAACTAGTGAAACTACTTTAACTAGATTGCAAAATCTAGATAAAAAACTGAGTGAGTTACTCTCAAAATAAATACGTTCTTACACAATAAATACAATACTGCCTACATTAGTATATATTTGATAAACTCAACACTAACAAATTAAACGAGTGAATCTTTGCAACTATAACAGGCCCTTTAGTGGGAAGTTTGAACTGCGAGTTAACTTAAATCTTGTATAACCGAGTTTATACAAAAACCTAATGTAGGCTTTTTTTATATAATTTTTTTAACACATATCATGGATATATTAAGTATAGTAATTGGATTAGCAGCTGGTCTTGGAGGTGGTTTTGGAGGAGCTAAATTTTTAGAAAGAAGTAACGTCTCAAACCTTGTAAAGAATGCTAAAAAAGAAGCCAGTTCAATTTTAAAAGACGCTAACATAGAAGCAGAAACTACTAAAAAAGAAAAAATTCTTCAAGCTAAAGAACGCTTTTTAGAATTAAAAGCTGAACACGAAGAAGTTATTCTTTCTCGTGATAAAAAAACCGCTGAAGCTGAAAAAAGAATTAGAGATAAAGAATCTCAAATTTCTAATGAATTGGCAAAAGCTAAAAAAGTTAATGATGATGCGGAGGCTAAAATCGTAGAATATTCAGCAAAAATTGAAGTATTTGAGAAAAAACAACAAGAAATTGATCGTTTGCACAAAAACCAAGTAGAACAATTAGAAACAATTTCTGGTTTATCTGCTGACGAAGCAAAAGAACAATTAGTTGAAAGCTTAAAAGCCGAAGCTAAAACAAACGCTATGTCTTTTATACAAGATACCGTTGAAGAAGCTAAATTGACTGCACATCAAGAAGCTAAGAAAATTATCATCAGCACCATTCAACGCGTTGGAACAGAAGAAGCTGTAGAAAACTGCGTATCTGTTTTCAATATAGAATCGGATGATGTTAAAGGAAGAATTATTGGACGTGAAGGACGTAACATTAGAGCATTAGAAGCTGCAACAGGTGTTGAAATCATAGTTGACGACACACCAGAAGCTATTATTCTTTCTTGTTTTGACCCAGTTCGAAGAGAAATCGCCCGTTTAGCATTACACAAATTAGTAACTGACGGAAGAATTCACCCAGCAAGAATTGAAGAAGTAGTAGCTAAAACTGCTAAACAAATAGATGAAGAAATTATCGAAACGGGAAAACGTACCGTAATTGATTTAGGAATCCATGGATTACACCCAGAATTAATTAAAGTAGTGGGTAGAATGAAATACCGCTCTTCATACGGGCAAAATTTATTACAACACTCTAGAGAAGTAGCTAAGCTTTGTGGAATTATGGCTGCAGAACTTGGTCTTAACGTTAAATTAGCTAAAAGAGCAGGTTTATTACACGATATTGGTAAAGTTCCCGATACAGAAAGTGAATTGCCTCACGCAATTTTAGGGATGCAATGGGCTGAAAAATATGGTGAAAAAGAAGAAGTTTGTAATGCAATTGGAGCACACCACGACGAAATTGAAATGAAATCATTGATTTCTCCAATTATTCAAGTTTGTGATGCAATATCTGGTGCTAGACCAGGCGCAAGACGTCAAGTTTTAGACTCTTATATTCAACGTTTGAAAGACCTAGAAGAAATTGCTTTCGGATTTAATGGCGTTAAAAATGCCTATGCAATTCAGGCAGGTAGAGAACTTCGTGTAATTGTTGAAAGTGAAAAAGTATCCGATGATGCTGCTTCCAACTTATCATTCGAAATTTCTCAAAAAATTCAAACCGAAATGACCTATCCAGGTCAAGTAAAAATTACGGTAATTAGAGAAACAAGAGCGGTAAATATTGCGAAATAAAGTTTTCAGTCGCAGTATACAGTAAACAATATAAAAGGGATTTTCAGAAATTGAAAATCTCTTTTTTTTATACTTTAAACTGAGACTGATTAATGCGACTAAAAACTAATCACTATTTCCTAGGGTGATAATTATTTAAAACTTCCGATAAGAATTTTCGATCCAAATGCATGTATACTTCAGTCGTGGTAATGGATTCGTGACCCAACATTAATTGAATCGAACGCAAATCGGCGCCATTTTCTAACAAATGTGTAGCAAAAGAATGCCGAAACGTGTGAGGACTAATCGTTTTGTTTAAATTTATTTTGATGGCTAAATTTTTAATAATGGTAAATACCATTGCTCGAGTTAATTGGCGCCCTCTTCGATTTAAAAACAACGTATCCTCAAAGTTCTTTTGAATAGATAAATGCACCCTAATTTGATTTACATAAGAAGTAACAATCTTAATTGTTGATTTACCTACAGGAACAAATCGTTGTTTATTTCCTTTACCCGTTATTTTAATGAACCCTTCTTCAAAAAATAAATCGGATAATTTTAACGAAATCAATTCGGAAACGCGCAAACCGCAACTGTATAAGGTTTCAAGCATCGCTTTATTTCGTTCGCCTTCTGGAGTGGATAAATCGATTGCTTGTATGAGTGAATCAATTTCTATAGTAGAAAGTGTATCAGGAAGTTTTCGACCGGTCTTGGGTACTTCAATCAATTCAAGCGGCGTATCGTTTCTATAATCTTCAAAAATAAGGTAATTAAAAAAACTCTTCAAACCAGAAATTAAGCGCGATTGACTTCTAGGATTTACTTGTGAGGCCATTTCATAAATGAACTGTTGAATAACTTCCTCGGTAATATGAATGGGCGATACATTGATTTCTTTTTGAGTTAGAAACAAGACCAATTTCTCAACATCAAAGGTGTAATTATCAATTGTATTCTTTGAAAGTCCACGCTCTAATTTTAAATAATTTTGATATTCTTTGATATAAGATTGCCAATTTGTCATAGGTCAAATGTAGCAAATTTGAAGTAATAAAATAAAATCCCGCCGAAGCGGGATTTTATTTTATTAGAGTTACAAATTAGAATTTGTATCCAAAAGAAAGTTGTATAACTGAGTTTGAAGATCCATCAACTCCTGTCGCTAAATCTTTTTCAACTTCACTTAAACCAAAACCGTAACGAGCTGTTAAGAACATGTTTTCATCAATATAATAACTTCCACCAAAATTTAAACCAAAATCAGTTGAATTATATCCCTCTTTTACATCTGTTCCATCTGCTTTTGCAGACATTAAAAAACCAATTTGTGGTCCAGCTTCAATACTAATATTTTCTGTTACAAAATATTTTGCCATAACTGGAATATTAATGTAATTCATTTTTAAATCTCCTCCATCAAAACCAGCACCTTGCATTGAGAAAAGTAATTCAGGTTGAACAGCAAATTTATCAGAAAGTTTTAATTCAGCAAAACCACCTAAATGAATACCAATTAATGTACTAGCATTATCAGCTCCTGATAAATTTGACATATTAAAACCTCCTTTTGCTCCAAATTTAGTTTCTTGTGCATTAGCAGAAGTTAACCCTAATACTGCAATTGCAGCAAATAATAATTTTTTCATAATTTTTGTTTTTAATGTTAATTAATATTACAAATATAAGTAAAAAAAATATCCCGCCAAAGCGGGATATAATTTTTTTTTAACTTAGAATTACTAGTTAATTAGAATTGCCATCCAAGTCTAAATGTTGGAGTAATACTTGGTGATAATTCCATTGAAGTTACACCATCTCCACCATCAGGTTTAGTGTTAGTAACTGCAAGACCATAAGAAACTTCAGCTCCTAAATAGATTTTTGGCATGATGTAGTAATCAAAACCAGTAAATGCACTAGCACCAAATCCGATTTTAGTAAATTTACCAGGTAGAGCATCTGTACCATTTGAACTCACATACCCTAAGTTACCTTCATATCCCCAATAAGTTGATAATCTTTCAGCACCTTTCATGTGATACTCAATACCTAAAGAAGCACCTACTGTAAATTCTGTATCAACATTATCTTCGCCAGAATTAACAATAGTTAAATTTCCACCCATGCGTAATGCTTTAGTGTCAGAAGTAAATTTTCTTACTTTAATTCCTAACATACCTAAATCACTGTTTAATGTTGGTAAAGAGAAGATACCACCACCAGTAATATCTGGTGTCATTGTAGCTTCCATAATGTAAGTACCAGTAGTTGGTTTTGTAAAAGTACCTGCATCTGTTTTGATGTCTTGCGCATTAGCAAAGCCAAAAGCTAATAATGCCGCTGCAGAAAATAAAACTTTTTTCATGTTTAATTATTTTTTAAAGTTAATAATAACAAATTTAGGTATTTTTTTTGAAGTTGTCAACATCTATTAATAAGTTATTAACAATTATTTGATTTTAGATTATTGATGGTGAAGTCCTAAGAATTAGGAAAAATAAAGAGTTCCCTTTTAAATATCTTTAAGGTTATTAACAAACTACACTATTATAGTTAATATAAATTTTATTAAAAAATTGACGATTTTTAGAATTCAATACGTTAAACAAAACTAAAACAGCATTTAAATAGCTAAACTTTTATTAAAAAAAATCATTCCTAAAAGGTTTTTTCTATTTTTACAGCATACATAATTACAATACTTAAATAATCAATAAGATAACTATGAAGATTTTAATTATTAATGGTCCAAATTTAAACTTGCTAGGAACACGCGAACCTGAAGTCTATGGCTCTGAAAGCTTTGAATCGTATTTTGAAACGTTAGAAAATCAATTCAGCAAAATGCAATTAACCTATTATCAGAGTAACATAGAAGGCGAACTTATTTCAAAACTGCAAGAAGTGGGTTTTACTTATGATGGTATTATAATTAACGCAGGGGCTTACACGCATACCTCTATAGGTATTGCCGATGCCATCAAAGCCATTAATACACCAGTGGTTGAAGTACATATATCAAATACCTTTTCTAGAGAAACTTTTAGACACCAATCCTTTATTTCTCCTTACGCAAAAGGAGTAATTATTGGTTTTGGCCTCAAAAGTTATGAGTTAGCACTTAAATCTTTTTAATTTCATACAACCTTTTACTATTTATTATCGCCTATAACAATAAACCCTTATGCAAAAAATCTTACTTACCCTTACGCTATGCTATTCCTTAATTTCCTTTGCTCAAATAAAAGGCACGGTGAAAGATGAAAACGGAAAACCCTTACCTTATGTAAATATTTATATTGAAAACACTTATATAGGTACTACTTCAAATGAATTGGGCAACTATGAATTAAACCTCAACGATAAAAAAAATATACATCTTATTTTTCAGCACTTGGGTTTTAAAACGCAAAAACATCTAGTTGCAAATGCAAATACTCCTTATCAGTTAGATATTACCTTAATTGAAGAAAATTATGAGCTGAAGGAGCTCGTAATCAATACAGGTGAAAATCCTACCAACGAAATTATCAAACAAGCGATTGCTTCGCGCAAAAAGAATGCTGCAAAAACTGATAAATTTGAAGCCGATTTCTATTCTAGAGGTATTTTTAGAGTGAAAGACATTCCGAAAAAATTTATGGGAGTTGAAATTGGTGATATGGAAGGCAATCTAGATTCAACCCGAAGCGGCATCATTTATCAATCGGAAACAGTTTCTAAAATAAAATTTGAAAAGCCAGATAACTTAAAAGAAGAAATAATTGCGTCTAAAATTGCAGGTGACGATAACGGTTTTAGTTATAATACCGCTTTGAATACTAATTATGACTTTTATGAAAATTATGTTGATTTTGGTATTAATATGGTTTCACCAATAGCCGACAATGCCTTTAATTACTACAAATACAAACTAGAAAGTACTTTTTTAGACGAAAAAAACCAATTAATTAATAAAATTAAAGTAACTCCTAAACGCGACAAAGAACCTGTTTTTGAAGGATTTATTTATATTGTAGAAGATTCATGGGCAATTTACGCCATCGATTTAGACATTAAAGGATATCGAATGCAAGAGCCTATTTTAGAAACGATGAAGTTGACTCAAAATTTCAGTTATAATGAAAGTACAAAGGTTTGGGCAAAAAACATTCAGTCATTAGATTTTAGTGCTGGTATTTTCGGAATGAAATTCACCGGAAAATTCACTCACGTTTTTAGCAATTATGTTTTTAAAGAAACTTTTGATAAAAAAACATTTAGAAAAGAAATTGTGTCGTTTGCACAAAATGCGAACAAAAAAGAAGAAAGTTTTTGGAACACATCACGACCAGTGCCTTTGACAACCGAAGAATTAAAAAATTATACTAAAAAAGATAGTATTCAAACCATTCGAAAATCAGTGACTTATATGGATTCTATCGATGCAAAAGGAAATCGTTTTAAAATTCAAAAAATATTAACAGGTTATACCTACAAAAACAGCTTCAAAAAATGGAGTTTTAATTATCAAGGTTTGACGAATTTAAGTTCGCTAAGCTTTAATACGGTTCAAGGCTGGAATTTAGACAGTGGTTTTTCATTCCGAAAATGGAACGATGAAAACGGAAAATACACCTCTATAACTTCTACATTTAATTATGGTTTTGCAGAAGATCGACTTCGGGTGAAAGGTAATTTTTACCGCCGATTTAACAACCAAAACAACGCCTATATTAGTCTTTCGGGCGGAAGCAGTATTAATCAGTTTAATAATTCGGAACCGATAAGCAATACCATTAATACAGTTAGTACTTTATTTTTCAAGAACAATTTCATGAAACTATATAATAAAGAGTTTGCCGAAATTAATTATGGAAGAGAAGTCACTAATGGAATTTTTGTATCGGGACGAATATTGTATGAAAATCGCCGTGCTTTATTCAATAATACAGATTATACTTTGATTAAAAATGATGATGCTTATTTTTCAAACGATCCGTTACAACCGAATAATAATATCTCAACGGCATTTCAAAAACACCATATCATAAAAGGGCAAATAGGAACTAGAATTCGTTTTGGCCAAAAATACATTTCAAGACCCGACGGAAAAATAAACATTCAAAACGATGATTATCCGGTTTTAAGTCTTAGTTATGAAAAAGCGTTTGGCGGAACTAACAAAAACTATCAATACGATTTCATTGGCGCCACAGTTGATTATTCTAAAACTATTGGAAATAAAGGTGATTTTGGATTGCGATTTAAAGCTGGGAAATTCTTTAATGCAGACAATATTTCGTTTGTAGATTACAAGCATTTCAACGGAAACCAAACACATGTAAATATGATGAATAATTCGCTCAATGCGTTTAATTTGCTACCTTATTATAGTCACTCTACAAATGATGCTTATCTAGAAACGCACATAGAACACAATTTTAAAGGCTATATTATGAATAAGATTCCGTTGTTGAATAAATTGCAATGGAATTTAATAGGTGGCTTTCACCAAATAAATGTTCCAAATTTTAAACCTTACCAAGAAGTAACTATAGGATTTGATAATATAGGTTGGGGTAAATTTAGATTTTTACGCATTGATTATGTGAGAAGTTATCAAAATGGCTTTCAAGGAGATGGCGTAATGTTTGGCCTGAAATTTTAATATAAAGAAAGCACTTTTATGAGGTGCTTTTTTATTTTATAAACACATCATATCCAAAACGAAGTAATGCAATTCCAACAATAATTAGAAAGAATATGCGAATAAATCCGTTACCTTTTGAAATAGCTAAACGGGCGCCCAACCAAGAACCAGTAACATTGCACAGCGCCATAGGAATTGCGATTGTCCAAATTATTTTTCCTTTTAGCACAAATAACGTGATAGATCCAAAATTAGTAGCCAAATTAACAAGTTTTGCATAAATATTGGCTTGTAAAAAATCGAAACCTAAGATTGCAATAAATGCCATTATTAACAAACTTCCGGTACCTGGACCGATGAATCCGTCATAAAAACCTAAGAAAACACAAATTAAAATCCCGTAACTGTAAATTTGCTTTTGCGTCAATTTCTCGATTTGAAACTGTCCGAAATCTTTTTTGAAATAGGTATACAATAACAATAAAATCAAAACCAAGAAAAGTAATGGTTTCATGAAATCATTTTGCATAATATTGAGCAAACTTGAACCCAAATAAGCAAATCCAAACGATACTAAAGCCATAATTAAAAACAACTTCCAATTGACTTTTGTAGATTTTAAATAATGATAGGCTGCCATACTAGTTCCACTGAATCCAGGAATTTTTAAAGTTCCAATAATAGACGCAACGGGTAAATTAGGCAATAAAATTAAAGCAGCAGGTGTTTGAATTAATCCGCCACCGCCCACAATAGCATCAATAAAACCAGCTATAAAAGAAGCAATGCAAAGTAAAATGATGATGTAAGTTTCCATATTTTAGTATTCAGTCTCAGTAATCAGTCACAATAAAACTGTTTACTGCGACTGAAAACTGAAAACTAAAATTATACTCTCACGATATCAGCACCAATGGCACGAAGACGTTCGTCTATGCGTTCGTAACCTCTGTCGATTTGTTCGATATTTTGGATAGTTGATGTTCCTTTTGCGGTTAACGCAGCAATTAATAAAGAAATTCCCGCACGAATATCAGGCGAACTCATAGTAGTTGCCTTTAATTGTGATTGGAAATTATGTCCCATAACCACAGCTCTGTGCGGATCACACAACATAATTTTCGCCCCCATATCAATTAATTTATCAACGAAGAACAAACGGCTTTCAAACATTTTTTGGTGAATCAAAACATCGCCATGCGCTTGCGTACAAACTACAAGCACTATACTTAGTAAATCAGGTGTAAATCCTGGCCATGGTGCATCGGCAACAGTTAAAATTGAACCATCAATATCGGTTTTTATTTCGTATCCGTCTTTGTGAGCAGGAATGTAAATATCATCGCCTTTTCGCTCTAACGTAATTCCAAGTTTTCTGAACACATTAGGAATTTGTCCTAAATTATCCCAGCTTACATTTTTAATGGTAATTTCACTTCGGGTCATAGCTGCTAGACCAATCCATGAACCAATTTCAACCATATCAGGTAAAATTCTGTGTTCGCAACCGCCTAACGTTTCAACGCCTTCAATGGTCAATAAATTAGATCCTACGCCCGAAATTTTGGCGCCCATTGAATTTAACATCTTACACAACTGTTGTAAATAAGGTTCGCAAGCTGCGTTATAAATCGTAGTTGTTCCTTCTGCTAAAACAGCTGCCATAACAATATTAGCCGTTCCGGTTACCGAAGCTTCGTCTAACAACATGTAAGCACCTTTTAATCTTCCGTCAATTTCAACACCATAGAAATGGTCTTCTCTTTCGTATCTAAAAGTGGCTCCTAGATTAATAAAACCTTCAAAATGAGTATCTAAACGACGACGTCCAATTTTATCACCTCCTGGTTTTGGAATATATCCACATCCAAAACGGGCTAATAAAGGACCTACAATCATAATTGAACCACGTAAACTTCCACCCTCTTTTTTAAAAGCTTCTGTTTTTAAATAATTCACATTTACTTCATCGGCTTGAAACGTATAATCGCCAGGTCCATTCTTTTGAATCTTAACGCCCAAATTACCTAATAAAGTAATCAATTTATTGACATCAATAATGTCTGGAATATTTGTAACTCTTACTTTCTCTGAAGTTAGTAAAACTGGGCATAAAACTTGTAAAGCTTCATTTTTTGCACCTTGAGGAGTAATTTCTCCTTTTAAGGATTTTCCTCCTTCAATTTTAAATGTTCCCATGCAATTAACTATTTTTTTTGAATGTACTTTTATTGTTTTTATTTAGATGTGTTTTTCCGGTGGTATTTTTTTTGATGATACCAGGCTTATTGGAACTAAATTGGGTTTTATTCGATACTTTTTTATTCACTTTCATCAAATCATGCGTGTTTGAAAGCTCTTCATTTGATTTAGAAAGGTTTAATTTTCCGTTTGAAAGTTCTAATAAGTGTTCGAAAATAACTTCATCCGAAACCGTGTCTTTGTTCCAACTCAAATAACATTTTTTCATGTGATTTGCGATCACCAAAACCAACGCGTTTTTTAATTCGCTTTCTTCCCAACTGTTAGCAACATCAATCATGTATTTAATATTGTTTCCGTAAAAACGATACTTTGGAAAATTTTGCGGATACTTTAAACGATCGGGTTTTTGAGTTAGAATGTCTTTTGACGGAATAGGATATGGTGAATCAACATCCAAATTAAAATCAGACATAATAAATAATTGATCCCATAATTTATGCTGAAAATCAAGTACATCTCTTAAATGCGGATTTAAAGATCCCATTACAGAAATTATGTATTTTGCTGCTTTATTGCGTTCGGCTTTGTCCTCAATTGCTGTGGCTTGATCAATTAACTTTTGTAAATGTCTTCCATATTCTGGAATGATCAAATGCGAACGTTGTGAATTGTATTCTAAATAACTTACTTCTTCTATCATGATTTTTTTATAATGAAATAATGCCTTCTATATCAGAAACGGCAATATATTTATCAATAACACTCTGTGCGCTTTTCATTGTAACACTAATTGAAACACTTGTAAATTTACCCGTTTTAGATTGTTGCGTGGTAATAACTGCTCCCATATCATTAAATGCTGCTTCAATTTTTGCAATATTATGAATATCTGAAGGTAAAATAAATTTAAACAAATATTCTGAAGGCCAAAGTGTTGCATTGTTCAACTCCTCTTTTAATCGAATATAGAAATCTTCTGTTTTCTTATCCATCATCATCTCGTGTAATTAAAAAGCAAATATACTTTTTTATGTTCAGAATTATATTGTTAGCACTTATAAAATTTAAAAGTTGATTAGATTTTTAAAAAAACTTACTTTTGCGACTTAGATTTCAATTTATGAATAAAGAAATTGTGGTTTTAATTGGCGGACCAAGTTCCGGAAAATCAACCTTAATTGAGGCACTCAAAGAAAAAGGACATACATGTTATCCTGAAATTTCGCGCGAAGTAATTAAAGAAGCACAAGAACAAGGTATCGAACAATTGTTTCTTGAAAAGCCGTTACTTTTTAGCGAATTACTTTTAGAAGGTAGAAAAAAACAATTCAAATCTGCGCAAGAAGAAGTTGCTCCGGTTGTTTTCTTAGACCGAGGAATTCCTGATGTTTTAGCCTACATGCATTACATTGGCGATGCTTATCCCGCTTTTTTTGACCAAGCTTGTAAAGACCACAAATATAGTTCGGTTTTTGTATTACCACCTTGGCAAAACATATATGTGAGTGACGCCGAGCGCTATGAAAATTATGAGCAAGCTGTTCTAATTCACGATCATTTGATGGAAACGTATCAAAAATATGGCTATTCTATTATAGAAGTTCCAAAAGATACTGTAGAAAATCGGATGGAATTTATTTTAAATCAACTTGCTAAATAAAACTTTTTGTACCTTAGTGTTTCTAAAAGCCCTATTACATGTCTGAAGCCTTACAATTACTTCAAAAATACTGGAAACACGAGCGTTTTAGAGCGCCACAAGAAGCTATAATTCAATCGGTTCTCGATGGAAAAGACACTTTTGCTTTATTACCTACTGGCGGAGGAAAATCGGTATGCTTTCAAATTCCAGCCTTATTATTAGACGGAATTTGTCTTGTAATATCGCCTTTAGTAGCACTTATGAAAGATCAAGTGCACAATTTACAAAGTAAGAATATTAAGGCAATCGCACTAACTGGCGGTGTTTCGCAAGACGAAGTAATCGACATACTTGATAACTGTCAATTTGGGAATTATAAGTTTTTATATCTTTCACCGGAACGACTTCAGCATGATTGGATTGTTGAAAGACTTAAACAACTTAACATCAACTTAATTGCAATTGATGAAGCGCATTGTGTAAGCCAATGGGGACATGATTTTAGACCGGCTTATTTAAAGATTTCGGAATTAAAAAGTTCATTCCCAAAAACACCTTTTTTAGCCGTAACTGCTACTGCAACTAAGCGCGTTCAAGAAGATATTTGCAAACATTTGGCATTGACCGAACCTGTTTTTTTTACCAAATCATTTGCACGAGAAAATCTAGCTTATCACGTCATTACCACCGAAGATAAAAATTATAAAATTCAACAAATTCTAACTAAAAACCCGCAGTCTTCGATAATTTATGTGCGCAACCGAAAATCATGTGTAGAGACATCACAACAACTCAACGATTTAGGTTTTAAAACCACTTTTTATCACGGAGGTTTACCGGCAAAAGAGAAAGAAAAAAATATGCAATTGTGGCTAAACGATAAAGTTCAAATTATCGTGGCTACCAATGCGTTTGGAATGGGAATTGACAAACCCGATGTGAAAACAGTAATTCACATTCAGCTCCCAGAAAATATTGAAAATTATTATCAAGAAGTAGGAAGAGCTGGACGAAATGGTGAAAAAGCTTTCGGAATTTTATTAACCAACGCTACCGACATAGAAATTGCAAAAAAACAATTTATTAACTCACTTCCCGATAAAAAATTTATTAGAGAGGTTTATGTGAAATTAAATAATTATTTTCAAATTGCTTATGGCGATGGTTTTAACGAAAGTTATTCTTTCAATATGAATCATTTTTGTGTGCAGTATCAATTTCCAATTGTAAAAACTTTTGCTAGTTTACAATTTTTAGACCGACAAGGGGTTCTAACTTTTCAAAGTGAATCGTCTGAAAAAATCAGTATGCAATTTATTATTCCGAGTAAGGAAGTGCTGCGATACATCAGTTTAAATCCGCATGACGAACCCATTATTACAACTATTTTAAGAACTTATTCAGGAATTTTTGATATAGAAACTGTGATAAATCCTGCATTGATTACAAAAAAATCAAACAGTACAGAAGCCATTGTTGAAAAAGTTATTCAGCAACTTGCCGAAAGAGGCTGTGTACAAATGAATGCTAAGAACAACGACAGTACGCTGACATTTAATGAAGCGAGAGAAGATGATTTAACGATTAATCGAATTGCAAAATTTTTGGAACACCAAAATCAACTAAAACAAGAACAGTTTAAAAGTGTCCTTCAATACATTACAAATGTAGACACTTGTAAAAACAAGCTACTCCTCGCCTATTTTGAAGAAACAGTTACTGAAGATTGTGGCATTTGTTCGTTTTGTATGACGAAAAAAAAAACAAACCCAATTGAAACCATTGAATTGATTGAACAATTAGTACAAAAATCTCCATTGTCGTCAAGAGAAATAGAAGATAGCCTTCAAATTTCGGGTGAAGCAACTATCTTTGCGCTTCAATTATTATTGGAACAAAATAAAATTGCGATAAATTCACACAATCAATATTATTACATTCAGCATGGAAAAACTTAGAATTGTATTCATGGGAACTCCCGATTTTGCAGTGGGAATTTTGGATACTATTTATCAAAATAGCTATGAAATTGTGGGCGTTATAACTGCACCTGACAAACCAGCAGGTCGTGGTCAAAAAGTAAGTATTAGTGCTGTTAAAGAATATGCTTTGGCAAAAAACTTAAATGTATTGCAACCTACCAATTTAAAAGCACCTGAATTTTTAGACGAATTAGAACAATTAAATGCCAATTTACAAGTTGTGGTTGCTTTTAGAATGCTTCCAGAAGTGGTATGGAAAATGCCCCAATTAGGCACATTTAATTTACATGCATCATTATTACCAGAATATAGAGGAGCCGCGCCAATCAATTGGGCGATAATTAATGGCGAAACTAAAACAGGCGTTACTACCTTCTTTATTGATGATAAAATTGATACGGGAGCACTAATTTTAAGTAAAGAAACACCCATTGGCACAAATGAATCTGCTGGAGAATTGCATGATCGCTTAATGCAACTTGGAAGTGATGCTGTTCTAGAAACGTTAGAATTAATTAAAACCGAAAAAGTTACTACAACTTTACAAGATTCAATATTAGAAGAAAAAACTGCATATAAATTAAACAAAGACAATTGTAAAATAGATTGGACGAAACCTGGTAACACCATTTTTAACTTAATTAGAGGACTATCACCTTATCCAGCAGCCTGGTCTTATATAATGGATGGCACTAATGAATGGAATGTCAAATTTTATGAAGCAACTTTTGAGACATCATCGCACAGTAAAAAAGCAGGAACTATTTTAACAACTAAAAAAGACTTTATAATTTATACTCTTGATGGTTTTTTAAAAATAACTTGGCTGCAATTCCCAGGGAAAAAGAAAATGCAGGCGCATGAATTGTTAAATGGTATTACGTTTACTGAAAACGCAGTAGCTCAATAAGGTCAATAAACGCCCTTAAACCGGCTAAAATCAAGAAAAAAAACCAATGTTATTAACATTTAACCTATTTTATTAACATTTTAATCAAAAATAATACTGAATGTTTGCGTAGCTCAATTATACCGCTAAATTTGCTATTAAATAATAATGTTTAACCAATTAAAATAACTTTATCATGAACAAATCAGAATTAATCGATGCAATGGCAGCTTCTGCTGGAATTACAAAAGCAGCTTCTAAATTAGCTTTAGAATCATTTTTAAGCAATGTTGAAGGTACTCTTAAAAAAGGTGGAAGAGTTTCTTTAGTAGGTTTCGGATCTTGGTCAGTTTCTGCAAGAGCTGCTAGAGATGGAAGAAATCCACAAACTGGAAAAACTATCAAAATTGCTGCTAAAAATGTAGTAAAATTCAAAGCTGGTGCTGAATTAGACGGATCAGTAAACAAAAAATAATATTTTTTGATTATAAAACAAGATAAAGTCCCGATAGTATCGGGACTTTTTCGTTTATAAAATTTGTATGATTTATTTTATTTTATAACTTTATAAATTAAACCTGCAGCAAATGAAGTCAATTTTACCACAAAAAGGACATTTACTTATAGCTGAACCTTCAATTTTAGGTGATGTTTCATTTACTCGCTCTGTAATTTTATTAACAGAACATAATGCAACTGAAGGTTCCATAGGCTTTATTCTTAACAAACCCTTAAACTATACTATTAATGATCTGATCATTGATATTGATGCTTCTTTTGAAATTTATAATGGCGGTCCTGTAGAACAAGATAATTTATACTTTATTCATACCATTCCTGATCTTATTCCTAATAGCATTGAAATTTCAAATGGTATTTATTGGGGAGGTGATTTTGATATCACAAGGCAATTGATCAATGCAAAGAAAATTTCAAAAGAAAGTATTCGTTTTTTTCTAGGTTACACGGGTTGGAGCGTTAATCAATTAGAGGATGAACTTGAAGAAAACTCCTGGATTGTTTCCGAAAATTTGATGAAAGATAAAATATTATCCAAGTCTAGTGCACAATTTTGGAAAGATAAAATCATTGAACAAGGTGGCGAATATGTTTTGTTTTCTAATGCACCCGAAAATCCGGCGCTTAACTAAGATTAAGGCTAGCATTAAGTTGGGCAACCACTGTTTTTGAAAAATCAATGGTATAACTTTTTTTTCTGTAATTCGTTATGGGTTGAATCCCTGAAATTACATTAGTTAGAAATAATTCGTCTGCTTTTTGTAAATCAAAAGGTGAAATTATCGCTTCTTTAACAACAATATCTTCCATTTTTTTTATTAGTTCAAGTACTTGTTTACGCATTATTCCATTCAAACAACCTTCAGAAATAGGAGGCGTAATAATCTCGTTACCCATTTTCATAAATAAGTTATTTTGCAACGCTTCCACTACATTTTTTTCCTCGTTAAGTAGTATGCAATTATCATATCCGTTTTCTTTTGCAAAGATAGTACCTACAATTTGCAACATTTTATTATTTGTTTTGAGGGTAGAAAGCAATTGTTTCGGGATATAAAAATCTTTGTATAATTCTACTTCATATTGCTCCTTCTCAATTTGGTAAACATCTTGTTGCAAAGGAGTTGCAGTAACTATAAATTCAACCTCATTTGAAACAGGCGCATAAAATCCTGCACCAGCTCTATAAACAGAAAATCGAATACGAAACGATTGGTTTTGTGAAAAACTAGCAACTAACTGTAAAATTTGTTCTTCGAAATATTCCATCGTAAAAAGCATAGGAATTTCCATACGACAAATACGCATGGAAGCCATTAGTCTAAAATAATGATCTTCAAGAAATAATACCTTATTATTAACTACTTTAATTGTTTCAAAAACAGCATCACCTACTAAAAATCCGCGATTAGATTCTATTACTATTTTACTGCTTTCCTGAATAGTTCCGTTAAAATTTACCATAAAAAAATCCCGATTAAAATCGGGACAAATATACTTCTTTCTACTGAATTTTTAAACAGAACCTAATACATGTTTTAAGTCGGAAATTTGGTTTTCCCAAAGTAATTTTGACTCTTCTAATTCGTCCTCGTAAGCAAAATCGGTTATCATGATTGAAACGTCTTTTGTGATTTCGTCTTCCATAATTTTCAATTCAAAAAAATAATCAGTTTCAGTTCCATCTTCCTCAAGCCATTTAAACTTAATGCGTTCACCTGTTTTTTTTGACGCTAATTTTGCTTTTTCTTCTGAATCGTTCCAAATAAATGTAAAAAATTCTCCTCTCGAATTTACATTGTCTGCAAACCACTCCGAAAGTCCTGATGGAGTAGATATATATTGATATAGTAATTGTGGCGAAGACTGAAATGGGAATTCTAATTCATATTTTACTTTTACACTCATTTGATTATTTTTAAGACACGAAATATATAGAGAAAATATTGAAAATACAAAAAAGATTTTAATTTATTTTATAAAATAATGTTTGCAAAGAATATATTTAGTTTTATATTTGCACCCGCATTCTGGTAGGATGTTAGACCAAGAATTGGCGAGGTAGCTCAGTTGGTTAGAGCGCAGGATTCATAACCCTGAGGTCGGGAGTTCAAATCTCCCTCTCGCTACAAAAAGAAACCCTTAGTATTCAACATATTAAGGGTTTTTTTAATTGTGTTTGATTTAAAGGGTATGAATTTGCTCAAGTGAGGAACTGGAGACCTTTAGGGTCTTAAAGCCTTACTGACACTACAAAAAATGAGTTTTTTTCAAGTGAGGAAGTATTAAAATAAGGTCAAAAATATAAAGCCGCCCATTTAACCGATACATATATTAGAATTTTGTCACTTCCTTTTATAAAAGCTTATTGATTTTGTTTGTAATTACTTCAATATCATAAGCATCATCAGTTATACGATATTTCTCTGGGTTTCGTTCTGCAAGAAATTCGTTTATAAAGTATCTGTTTTTTTCTTTGTAAATCTTAGCTTCAAATATGGTATATCCTGTCCATGACCTCTGAAAAACCAGCGTTTCGTTTTCATAATAAATACGCCATCTATTCTCCATTTCTTTTGCTGATAAACCAAGAATTATCTTTTGAAACTGCTCCTCACTGAAAGATAAATCAATAGCTATCTTATGAGGAACATCAATTTGAAAATTTCTTCTTTTTTTGTTATAATACACCACTTTTATTCTTTGCTCTCATATACCAGCCATATACACCTAAAGGCCAAAATAGTATGGTTAATAATATGACTGTAGTTTTTCTGCTCCACCAATAATATTTTATCTGTAAATTATTATTGTTAACTAATAATGGCTTGTCAACTGTATTTGGCTTGTCAACTGTATTTGGCTTGTCAACTGAATAAGGCTTAGCCTTCTTAACAACAGCTCCATTATTAAGTTGATTTAAAGCCGATTTATACCTTCTTTGAAGGATTTTTACATATTCAGGAATTAATAAAATGTCTTTATCATTCAATGCTGCTTCTAGAAAAACAATTGATTTTATTTCTTTTATTAATTCTGAATTTTCAATAGTTTTTAATTTATTATGCATACACCTAGCTAAGTATTTTGTTTTATAAAAACAAATTTTCTCTTTAAATTTCAATTCAGAAAACCTGTAATCAAAAGTTCCTAGGTAACTAGGGCAAATTGCATAAGCCCTTTCAAAATCACCTTTAATATATCTTATATGAGCCAAATTTAATTCAGAATCCGTTATATGAAAACAAGGTGAACCTAAAAAATCATAATATTCATCTTTTTCAGTTGCTAAAAACCAATTAATAGGACAACGGTCAGAAGTTTTAGGCCACGATGATGGAAATATAATTTTTTTATTTTCAATTGCATAAAAAAATGATTTATAACTACTCTGAAAACTATAGTTACTTTCTATGGAAGCGTATTTAATTGAGGTTGTAAAATAGCGTTCTGCCTTTTCTAAATTTAAAATATTGGGGTAATGTAAGTAGCATATCCCTAAATAATAATTAACAAACCAATCATTTGGTGCTATTTTATATGCCTTTTCAAATTCATTAATAGCATCTTTTACTATGCTATCGTTATAGTTTACTTTTGATAAATATTTTAATCCAGAATTAATATGAAATAATTTTTCTTTTTCTGAATCGGGTAATTTAAGTAAGTCTTTTATATCATTTAGCAGCAGATTTGTTGTTACCTGTTCATAAGCAATACTTGACAATCGTTGGTCTATCATCTTGAAACTATTCTGCAATTGAATGGATTGCATTTTCGATGCTTTTTCAATAGCCTCACTTACTATGCTAGCTCCATATTTTGCTAGATTAACATCTTTTGCATAATCAAGATAGGAATCAACTAATCCAGGTGCATTTTTATCATATGGATTGTAATATGTTAGTAAAAACGATGGTTTTGATGATGATATATTACTCAT
>CAMDQL010000002.1 GCA_945905915.1 Flavobacterium psychrophilum | reverse complement strand
ATATGGAAGATTTTAGTCGAATTAACGCTATTTATGGAGCCTATTTCAATGAAGCAACTGCTCCAGCAAGAGAAACCGTTCAAGTAGCGTGTTTGCCAAAAAACGTAAACATAGAAATTTCAATGATTGCAATTAAATAAAGAAAGATTATTATCATAAAAAAATCTGTTACAAAATCATGTAACGAATTTTTTATTTGATTTAGATGATATTATTTTCTTAAAAACAAAACGATCTAAGTTCATAACTTTTGTCCAAGCAGTCACAAAATCTTTTACAAATTTTACTGTAGTAACAATTTTGTAATTTAGACAACTTATTAAACTAATATTGATGATTATGAAAACACAACTATTTTTAATTCTAGGGTTTTTCGGAATGTACTGTTCTTTTGCTCAAGAAACCACAAGAAGAGATTCACTTCAAGGCGGATTACGTTTTGAACGTACTTGTTTTGATGTTCTTCGATATGATTTATATCTCAAAGTGGATCCATCCAAAAAGTGGATTATGGGAACTAATGAAATCACTTTTAAAGTAATTGAGCCTACCAAAAAAATTCAATTGGATTTATTTGACAACATGGTAATTGATGATATAAGCTGCTTTGAATTCGGAACATTAGAATTTACTCGCGATGAAAATGCTGTATTTATTAATTTCAATACACCTTTAGAAAAAAATAAAATATATACACTGTTGTTTTCATATAGTGGCAATCCAAAAGTAGCTAAAAATGCGCCTTGGGATGGAGGATTTGTATTCAAAAAGGATAATAAAGGTCTCGATTTTATTGGAGTAGCCGTTCAAGGAACAGGTGCTAGTCTTTGGTATCCATGTAAAGATTCTCAAACCGACGAACCCAATCTAGGTGCTTCAATAAAAGTAGCTGTACCAAACGGATTAATGAATGTTTCAAATGGTCGCTTTATAGGATCAAAAGATTTGGGTGATGGCTATACAAGATGGGATTGGGAAGTAAAAAACCCGATTAATAATTATGATATTACGCTAAACATTGCAGACTATGTTCATATACATGATCAACATGAAGGATTAGATTTAGATTACTATGTGTTAAGAGAAAATGAAGAAAAAGCGCGTAAACATTTTGAAGCCGATGTAAAACCTATGTTAGACTGTTTTCAATTAAAATTTGGAAAATATCCTTTTTGGGAAGATGGTTACAAGTTAGTTGAAACACCTTATTTAGGTATGGAACATCAAAGTGCTGTGGCTTATGGGAATAAGTTTAAAAAAGGCTATATGGGCTATGATTTATCAGGGACGGGTATTGGGATGAAATTTGATTATATTACTATTCACGAAACCGGTCACGAATGGTTTGGAAACAGTATTACTAGTAAAGACATTGCCGACATGTGGATCCATGAAGGGTTTACAACCTATACTGAAACCGTTTTTATTGAATGTACTCAAGGGTATGAAGCGGCAATGAAATACGTGAACGGACAATCAAAAAATGTTAGAAATGACAAACCAATAATTGGTCAATTTGGTGTCAATAGAGAAGGTTCTGGTGATATGTATTACAAGGGTTCACTCCTATTAAATACACTTCGACATGTAGTAAATAATGATGAAAAATGGTGGTCGTTATTATTGAAATATGCCGAAACGTTTAAAAAAAAAATTATCGATACGCCTACTGTTATTGCTTATTTTAATAAAGAAACTGGTTACAATTTGACAGCCGTTTTCAATCAGTATTTAAACCATACCTCACTACCGCACCTAGAAATTAAATTACAAGGTAAAAGCTTTCAGTACCGATGGAAAACTGATGAACAAAATTTTAGCATGCCAATTGATATCATAATTGGTTCAAAAAAAATAAGACTTCAACCATCAAATGATTGGAAAAAACATAAAGAACCCATTACTTCGTTGGAAGAAATTAAGGTATTAACTGATAAATTTTATGTAAAATACAATTAACAATATATTACAACCCTATTGAAAGTAGGGTTTTTTTTATGTTAATTTTATCAGTTGCAGTTCTTTCAAACTGAGTCACAAAAAAGATATCCTTTGGAATTTCATATTTATCTAATTTTTCAAATAGTGACTTCGGTAATTCAAATTCAGATCCTTCAAGTACTAAAATTACTTTTTGACCAAGTAAAGCATCGGGTATTCCGGTTATTAAAAAAGGTACCGTTAAATGTGTAGCAATTTTAGCTTCAATTTGTTCTGGAAATAGTTTAATTCCTCCACTATTAATAACATGGTCATATCTCCCCTTCCATTTAAACGTAGTTGGTGAAATAATTTCTACAATATCATTCGTTATAATAGTATTTACTGAAATGAATGGAATATTAACTACTAAACAATCTCGATCATCTGAAGCTATGGTAACATTTGGTAAAACAGAAAACATTTCTGAACCTATTCGCTTAGCAGCAATATGAGAAATTGTTTCGGTCATTCCATAAGTTTCATAAATTTCATTATTCAAATATTGCAACTTAAGAGATAGTTCACTAGAAACTGATGCACCGCCAATTATTATTTTTTTAAATTGGGATAATTTATCTAAACTATTTTGAGCTTGCAATGGAACTAGCGCAACAAAATCATATATTTTTTCTGAAGATAATGCTTCTAAATTTGAACTTGAAGGTAAAATATCTAATTCTAGCCCAATAATAAAGGTGCGAACTAACATCATTTTTCCTGCAATATATCGGGCGGGTAAACATAATAAAGCGCTGTTACCTGGCTGCAATTTAAAATAATCAGCAGTTGCAATTGCAGAATACACCATTGCCTGTTTTGATAAAATAATTGTTTTTGGATGTCCAGTAGTTCCAGATGTACTTAATTGAATTGTTTCTGAAGCATCCAACCAATCCAAAATAAAAATACCAATTTCTTTTTCATAATCAGATCCTTCTTTTGCATAGCTGTAAGCTAAATCAAATAAGCTCTCTTGATCAAAATGAGCTCCATTTATTTTGAAGGAATTATGAAAATTATGAAAAGTAGGCAGCATAAAATAGATTGAATTAATTAAAGTGTTGAACTATTTTTAGTACCTATTAATTTTTCATTCCAATTGTTCCATTTATATTTCTTTGAGAAAAAATAGATTAAAAGTGGAAATAAAATAAATACCGGAAAAAAGACTTCAAAATTTATTGAAGGCTCAGAAATATCTTTAAAAATGGAATGAGTTTGAAACACGGTAAAGTCAGTAGTGATTAGTAATGACGCTAAAATATTATTAGCTGCATGAAATCCTAATGCAAGTTCTGTTCCTTCATCCATCAAAGTAATAATTCCTAAAAACAATCCCGATCCTATATAGTAAACTAAAATAAGATACCCCAATTTTTCAACTTCAGGATTCATTATGTGCATTGTGCCAAAAATTAAAGAAGTCATTAATAAAGGAAACCATTTATTAAGCGACAAATTATAGAAACCCTGCATTAAATAACCTCTAAAAATTAACTCTTCTGCAGTAGTTTGGAAAGGCATTAATAATAATGTGATGGCAAATAAGATTAAAAATGGAATCAAATTAATTTGCAGAACAATATCTGTTGAATCATAAAAATAAGACGAGAAAAACAAAATAACAGAAATAATTAACCACAACCCAAAAGAAACTAATACTCGACTCCAATCAATTTTTTCTCTTGATGTAATAATGGATAAAAACTTTTGTTTATGAAATTTTTCAACTACAAGATATAATCCTATAATGACAAATACAAAAGATAGTAAGGCAAAAAACAAAAACACATTTGAATCAAATAGCGAATAAAGGTCTGCATTATTTTGAGGCATCTTTCCAGAAAATAAAACCGCAATACTAAGTGGAATTTGACCTACCATTGCTGCTAAAAACACTAAAAAAGAACCTCCTAAATACTTGATAAAATTTAATAATCTTAAATTTAAATTGGTTTCTTTTTTAAAAGCTTGCTCTATAAACATATCAGAAATATTACATTTGTACATTATTCAAACAAAAATACAAAATGATTACCATTTACCATAATCCAAGATGCAACAAATCCAGAGAAGGCTTGTATGAAGTTGAATTATTTAAAAAACCTTTTCAAATTCGCAATTATATGAATGAATTGTTCACTTTAGATGAGCTAAAGGATGTTATTAAAAAATTGGGGATACAACCTATAGAGTTGGTACGAATTAAAGAATCAATTTGGATCGAACATTATAAAAACAAAGTACTTTCAGAACAAGAAATAGTTGATGCAATGCTGAAATACCCAAAACTAATTCAACGACCAATCATTGTTTATGGTGATAAAGCGATTATTGCCCGACCAAAAGAACGAATTAAAGAACTAATTCGATAGTTTTAACAAAGATTTAGGAATTAAAGGGTGTCACTAAGAGTAAATTTGCAGCCTTATTACAAATAAAAACATGAAAAATTATTTTCAATTAATACTTATAGCAGTATTTATTTCATTTTCTTCGGTTGCACAAAAACCAATAGAACAAAAAATAACAATTAGCGGAAAAGTGTTCGAAAAAGGAAACAAAATCGCTGTTGAATACGCAACTGTTTCTTTTAAAAATAGTGCTTCTAATCAACTTTATGGTGCAATGACCGACGCAAAGGGATTGTTTACATTTGAACTACCAGTAGGTGATTATACAGGAGTAATTGAGTTAATGTCCTATAAAAAAGTGACTATTACTCAAAAAAAATATACAGAAAATACCTTTTTAGGAGCTTTTTCATTGGAAGCAGATATCTCACAATTACAAGACGTTGTAATTATTGCTGAAAAATCTACCGTAGAAATTAAATTAGATAAAAGAGTTTACAACGTAGGAAAAGATATGATTGTGAAAGGCGGGACAGTAAGTGATGTTTTAGATAATGTTCCTTCGGTTACAGTTGATACAGAAGGAAATGTAGCACTGCGTGGAAATGAAAATGTAAAAATATTAATTGACGGAAAACCTTCTGGTTTAGCGGGTATAAATGTTGCCGATGCGCTAAAATTATTACCTGCAGATGCTGTTGAAAAAGTTGAGGTAATTACAAATCCATCGGCACGATATGATGCTGAAGGTGGTGGTGGTATCATAAATATTGTACTTAGAAAAGGAAAATCAAATGGAGTTAATGGTTCGATAATTCTTTCTGCTGGAGACCCAGAATCCTATGGTGTAAGTAGTACTTTAAATAAAAAAGGAACCAATTTTAATTTGTTTTCAAATTTTGGATACAACTATAGAAATAATCCAGGTAACTCTTTAACCGATGCCGAATATTTTAACTCAAATGGAACTACGAGTCGTTTCATTAATGAGAGACGAACAAACGAACGATTAAGTGAAGGTTATAATGCGAATTTTGGTATTGATTTAAACTTGAGTAAATCTTTAACCTGGACCAATGCCCTAACTTTTAGAGAAAGTAATGGTAAAAATCCAGATAATGTGTTCTTTTATAATTTTGATGCTTTTAGAAATCCTACGTTTTTTAGAAATCGTCTAAATGATGCAAAGAGCGACGAATTTAGCATTGAATACTCATCAAACTTTACGAAAAAATTTAAAACTGATGGGCACCAACTAACCGTAGATGTTGCTGTTTCTCAAAATAGAGAAAATGAATTTGCTACTATTTACGATCAAATTCTTGGAACCCCATCTTCCTTATTTTCAGAAACTACAGACAATAAACAATCGCAACAACGCAATCTTCTTCAAACTGATTATGTATTGCCTATCGGAAAAGACGGTCGTTTTGAAGCAGGTTACCGAGGTAGCTTTCAAGAAAATTTAACAGAATTTGAAATAACGCCAGCATCTGCATATTCTAACACACTTGAATATAATGAATATGTGAATGCTTTCTATACGCAATATGGATCAAAAATTAATAAGTTTTCCTATTTCCTAGGTTTGCGATTTGAAGATAGTAATATTGATGTAAATTCTTTAACTACAAATAGTTATAACAATAAAAAATACAATAATTTCTTTCCATCGGCAACCGTAAATTATGAGGTATCTGATAAAAGTTCATTAAGTCTTAGCTACAGCAAAAGAATTAATAGACCAAGAGGTCGTTTTTTAAATCCGTTTTCAACGTTTTCAAGTAATATCAATATTTTTCAAGGAAATCCAGATCTTGATCCATCATTAACCGATGCAATTGATCTTGGTTACTTGACTAAATGGAATAAACTTACATTTAGTACTTCGGCTTACATTAATGTAACCAATGATTCTTTTCAATTCATTAGAAAAGAGTCGGGTCAGTTTGTTGGAGGAGTGCCCGTTATTATTAGTACTCCAATCAACTTAGCAAAAGAATATAGAGCAGGTTTTGAATTCAACTTAAACTATACTCCTTATAAATGGTGGCGTTTGAACGGAAATTTTAATATGTTTCGCAATGAAACGCAAGGAAATTATAACTATATAAATTATTTAGGGACAGCTGTAATTCAAAATTTTGATAATACCGCTTTAACCTGGACTTCACGTGTGAGTTCAAAAATTAATTTACCCTACAAAATAGATTGGCAAACAAATGTATCATATGAAGCGCCACAAACTACTGCACAAGGAAAACGTTTAGGTAATTATGGAATTAATCTTGCCTTTAGCAAAGATGTTTTAAAAGATAAAGGAACGATTGCATTTAATGTAAGTGATTTATTCAATTCTAGAAAGCGTTTGATCGAAACAAATATTGAGAATGTAGTAAACTCATATAGCGAAATGCAAATGCGTGTCAGACAAATTACATTATCTTTCACGTATCGTTTCAACAAGCAAAAAAACGAAAGAGAAAAACCAAGACGAGAAGAAGGTGGTGAAGGGGAATACATGGGTAAACCTTAATATTATACAAAAATAAAAAAGTCCCGAAATATATCGGGACTTTTTATTGGGAGGTAAAAATAAATTTTACTCTTGTTTGTTTTTGTTTCTTTTCTCTTTTATCAATTCTATGATAGCTCCGCCCAACCAATATTGAACGAATCCTACTAAGAAAATCATCAACCAAAAACCAATGGTTAATATGGTTAAGAAAAGTAAAAAACCTAGGTACTGTTGAAATTCAAACATAATATTTTCCGGAATTTATGAATTCTTGTCAAAGATAATAGGATTATTTATTTTGAACAATATATTATTGATTTTTTTTAATGTTAATTGAAACTTAAAACCATTTTTTAACTTTAAAATAAGTAAACATAAAAATAACAATTAAAATCATAACTCCCCAAATAATAAAATAACCATACTCCCACTCTAACTCTGGAAAATATTTAAAATTCATTCCATAAACACCTACAATAAATGTTAGCGGTAAAAAAAACATCGAAACAACAGTCAACGTTTTCATTACTTCATTCATTTTATGATTTTGTGCCGAAAAAAAGTAATTTGATGCACTATCAAGCGTACTCAAATCGGATTCAATTTGTTCTAATAACTCTAAACACTTTTGATGCAGTCTAGAGAAAAAAGAATAATTTTCTTGTTCTATCGAATTAAATACATTGTCATCTTTAATAGTTTTAATGGAATACAATGAGTCACGAAGCGGAATAATGGATCGCTTCAAAAAGTTTAAATTATCGCGATGTTTTTCTATATGCTCTAATGTTTCTGGTTTTGTATTTATTTTAATTAAATTAATTAGGTTATCTATTTTATCTTCCTCACTTTCAAGGGTAATATAGAAATTTTCAATTATGGCATCGAGTAATAAATACAGTAAAAAATCAGCTTTTTTAGATCTTACGATACCCGAATTGGCACGAATTCGTTCCCTAATATGCAAAAAGAAATCACTTCTTTTTTCTTGAAATGAAAGTAAAACATGGTCTTTTAAAATGAAACTAATTTGCTCAATACTTATATTATCAGAAGATTTCATGGGTAACAGTGATTTTACATTGAAAAATAAAACATCACTATACTCCTCTAATTTTGTTCGTTTAGTAGTATTTAAAATATCACCAATTATAAAATTATCCGCTCCAAATCTTGTTCCGATAGATTGAATAATATCCGTGTCATTCAAACCGTGAACATTTAACCAATTGACTTTATTAAAATCCAAATGGTCATTTATTTCTTTATCCGTAATTTGATGAAACTCGGTAATGTCATCAACATTATACACAAATAATTGTAATTCTGTAACAGTATCTTTATGGATCCCTGTGTATTCTAATACTGCAGGTTGAACTTTTCGTCCTTTTTTGTATTTAATTTTTCTCAAAACAAATAAATTTTGACATAAAGATAGGAGTTTTTAAAAATGAGAAGTATTTTTACTCAAATTTATTTTAATGAAAACATTATTCATCAATATAAAAGAACTTATACAAGTTAGAGAACAGCACATTGATAAAGTTTCTGGAGCTGATATGTCGGTGTTACCAAAAATTGAAAATGCATTTCTATTGGTCGAAAATAATATCATTATCGATTTTGGTCCAATGGAAAATTGTCCAGCACTTCAAAATACAAGTATAATTGATGCAACTGACCGCGTTGTACTTCCTACATGGATAGACAGCCACACTCATATTGTTTATGCCGGAAACAGAATTCAGGAGTTTGTAGATCGAATCAACGGACTTTCATATGAAGAAATTGCCAATCGCGGCGGCGGAATTTTGAATTCAGCTAAAAAACTTAACGAAACTTCAGAAGACGAAATTTACGAACAATCAAAAGCAAGATTAGAAGAAATCATGCAACAAGGAACTGGTGCTGTTGAAATAAAATCGGGATATGGCTTATCAGTAGAAGGGGAAATCAAAATGTTACGCGTAATTAAACGATTAAAAGAAAATTATCCCATTGCAATTAAAGCAACTTTTCTTGGCGCTCATGCTTTTCCTCTAGAATACAAAGAAAATCATGCTGGTTATATCGATTTAATTATCAATGAAATATTACCAAAAATCGCTAATGAACATTTAGCTGATTATATCGATGCTTTTTTAGAAACGGGTTATTTTTCAGTTGATGAAACCATAAAAATAATGGTAGCCGGAAAAAAATATGGCTTACCTGCAAAGATTCATGTTAACCAATTTACGGCTATTAACGGAATTAAGGCCTGTGTTGATAATGGTGCCCTATCAGTAGATCATCTTGAACTTGTAAACGATGAGGATTTAGATGCTTTACAAAATAGTAAAACTATGCCTGTAGCGCTTCCATGTTGCTCCTATTTTATAAGTATTCCTTATACGCCAGCTCGAAAAATAATTGATGCAGGATTACCTCTAGCTCTAGCAACAGATTATAATCCAGGAACAACACCATCAGGTAATATGAACTTTGTGGTGGCAACTGCTTGCATTAAAATGAAAATGACACCAGAAGAAGCAATCAATGCAGCCACAATAAATGGAGCTTATGCAATGGGTGTTTCTGAAACGCATGGCAGTATTACAAAAGGAAAAAGAGCAAATATAATCCTCACAAAACCAATCAAGAGTTTTTATGAATTACCCTATGCTTTTGGAACCAATCTAATTGAACGAGTAATGATTGAAGGACAATTTATTTAATTATGATAAAAACAATTATTCTTGTGGGCTTAGGTGGCGCAATTGGAAGTGTATTACGCTATTTATCGAGTTGGTTCGCTTCAAAATATTTTCAAGGCTCCTTCCCTATTAGTACTTTAGTAATTAATATATTAGGGAGTTTACTTATTGGTATTTTTATTGGTATTCTAGCTAAATATTATCCCGAAAATCATCCATTAAAATTTCTTTTAATTGTTGGTTTTTGTGGAGGTTTTACCACTTTTTCGAGCTTTGCAGTTGAAAATTATAATTTGTTTCAAAACCAGCAACAATTATCTGCTTACATTTATATTATTACTTCGGTAATTCTAACCATTTCTGCTGTAGGAATTGGAAACTATTTAACCAAATTTTTATAAAAAAAATCCTGAAGTATTACCTCAGGATTCTTAATATTTATAATGAAAGAATTATATTATCGTAAGGTGAAACTTGTTTTGGATACTAATTCCGAATTTTTATCAAAAACATTTACAAAATAAGTTCCAGCAGCAAAATCTTTCCCAGTTACTTCTTCATCAACTTGAACTGTTTTATTTTCATATTTCACAGTTGATATAAAGCTATAAGTTAAGGTTTTATCTCCAGCAGGAATCGTTTTCTTTTCGCCCAAGATATTATTTTTACTATCTATAATTTGAACATAATATTCTCTGCTACCGGTTTTTGCAATTTGATTTTCAGCGATTAAAAAACTTACTTTCAATTTATCAGCACGCCCGGCTTTATCTGTTTCAATTTGTTTTCCAGAACTTTTTTGTTTTACAGCAAATACTTTCAAATTTAATACGGCAAGTTTAGTGCCTTTCTCTACTGTTTTTGTCAATCCTTCATTTTGAACTAACAAGGTATCGTTAAATTTCTTAGCATCATCTAAAACTACTTTGGTACTATCTAAACTAGAAGTTAAAGTAACATTCTGCTCTTTCAAAAGTTTATTTTCTGCTACTAAATTATCCATTTCGCCTTTAAGCTTTAAATAAGCGCCTTTGTATTTAGCCATTGCTGCAGCATCTCCTTTAGATTTTTCAACTTGTTCTAAAAGCGCAACCATTTTAGCTTGTTCTGCTTGAATTTCATCTTTAAGTGCTGTGTTATCAGCAAGCATTAAATCGTATTCCGAAATTTTAGCTTTTAACTCTTCGGCTAAAGTATCTTTTTCAGAAGTTAATTCAGTTACCTCTTTTTTGGTATCCGAAGTAATTTTATAAATATAGCCAATACTAGCCAATAGCAATAAAGCCAAAACAACTACTGCTGCTTTTAAGCCTGAATTATTTGAATTACTTTCCATAATTTAAGTAGGTTAAAAATTAGATGTTCAAATTTACAATTAAAAAAAGAAATTAATAAAAATATAACGATTTTTATTTTAAAATAGTACATTTGGATTGCCAATTTTTTAACATTTTTATGGAAAACATATCTATACTTACTCCTTTTGAGTTAGCTAAAATTACAAATCACAGAAGTGGTGAAATTAAATTTGGTGAAAAAATACATACCCTTCCAAAAGATACCAATGATTATGAATACATCGCAACTTCTGAAGCTAAATTTGTATTAATTGGTCTCCCAGAAGATATTGGTGTTAAAGCAAATTTAGGAAGAACTGGGGCTGCTTCTGCATATCAAAGTGCTTTGAATAACTTGGTCAATATTCAGCATAACAAATATTGTAAAGGAAGTGATTTATTAGTACTCGGACATTTAAATTTTGACCAAGAACAAGCTATTGCGCAATCATTAGACCCAAAAAATAAAGAAGACCGAAAAAAACTTTTTGAACTAGTTGAAAAAATAGATAAAGAAGTATCTCACGTTATTCACCAAATCTGTAAAGCGGGGAAAATTCCAATTATTATTGGTGGCGGACATAATAACGCCTACGGAAATATTAAAGGACTTGCTTTAGCGAAAGGAAAACCAGTCAATGCAATTAATTTTGATGCGCATACTGATTTTAGAATTTTAGAAGGTCGCCATTCCGGAAATGGATTTAGTTATGCTTTTGAAGATGGCTTTTTGAAAAAGTATTTTGTATTTGGATTGCATGAAAATTTTGTTTCTAAAAGTGTTTTCAATACATTGAAAGAACTAACAACCAGAGTTAAATTTGTCACTTACGAAGAACTAGAAGTCAAAAGAGAAAAAATATTTGAAACAGAACTTGAAGAAGCGCTTGAATTCATAAAGCATGAACCTTTTGGCGTTGAATTAGATTTAGATGCGATACCTGGTATTCCTAGTAGTGCTATGACTTTAAGCGGATTAAGTGTGGACAAAGCACGCAATTACATTTACTTTATGGGCAAACATGCCAATGCTTCTTATTTACATATTTGTGAAGGCGCTCCAGAATTAGATGATTCTAAAAACAATCATTTAACCGGTAAACTAATTGCCGCAATGATTACCGATTTCATGAAAGCAAAAGCTTTATAACGTTTCAAAAATCAAGTTAAATAAAATAACACTACCTTTGTATACTATTGCTACGATGCATTAGTACTAATTATTTTATATGACATTCAACGATTTAAAACTATACAACAATATTCAACAAGCTTTGGAAGAGGAAGGGTATTCCAATCCAACGCCTATTCAGGAACAAGCAATCCCGGAAATTTTATTGGGACAAGACTTAGTGGCTTGTGCACAAACTGGTACGGGTAAAACCGGAGCGTTTGCTATTCCTATATTAAACTTAATTCATCGAATTGTAGGTTCGGCAAAAAAAACAAAACACATTCGAACCCTAGTAGTAACTCCTACTCGTGAATTAGCAATTCAAATAGACGAAAGCTTCAAAACCTACGGAAAATATACCAATGTAAAATCATTAGTTATTTTTGGTGGAGTCAATCAAGTACCGCAAGTTAATGAACTTAAAATGGGGATTGATGTTTTAATTGCGACGCCAGGAAGACTTTTAGACTTACACAAACAAGGATATATTGATTTAGACCACCTACATCATTTAGTATTGGATGAAGCTGATCAAATGCTAGATATGGGGTTTATAAACGATGTAAAAAAAATCATCAAATTAACGCCTGATAACAGACAAACCTTATTGTTTTCGGCAACTATGCCCTTAGCAATTAGAGAACTAGCCGATACTTTTTTAACCAAACCAAAATACATTTCGGTAACACCTGTTTCAAGTACGGCTGAAAACGTATCTCAAAAAGTATATTTCGTCAATAAAGATGATAAGCGTTTGCTTTTAAAACAATTGATCATCGAAGAAAGTTTGAGTAATGCTTTGGTATTTACAAGAACTAAACACGGTGCTGATAATATTGTAAAAGTATTGAAAAAAGCCAGTATAAAAGCGGAAGCTATTCACGGAGATAAATCGCAAAATGCACGTCAACGCGTTTTAGAGCAATTCAAAAATAAAGAAATTGATATTTTAGTTGCCACCGATATTGCCGCGCGCGGAATTGATATAGAACAACTACCTTTTGTAATTAATTTTGATATCCCAAATATTTCAGAAACCTATGTTCACCGTATTGGTCGAACTGGTAGAGCTGGAAATTCGGGCTTAGCGATTTCGTTTTGCGGTAAAGATGAAAAACCCTTTTGGCAAGACATCGAAAAATTAATTCGAATGAAAGTTAAAGTGGTTACCGACCACTCGTTTACTTGGAAAGATGAAGAAATAAACCCAGATGCCAAACCAGATTTACGCAATAAAGACAAGAATAAAATCAATCCGAATTCAAACTCCAGAAAATCGGAAGCTTCTAAGAAAAACAAAAAACGCTGGTATTAACCAGCGTTTTTATTATCTATTATCGAATCAATTTCTTGTATTTAATTCGAGTTGGCATAACATCCTTACCTAATCGTTTGCGCTTATTTTCTTCGTATTCCGAGAAACTTCCTTCAAAACAATATACTTGCGAATCGCCTTCGAAAGCTAAAATATGAGTACAAACACGGTCTAAGAACCATCTGTCGTGTGAAATAATTACCGCACAACCTGCAAAGTTTTCTAAACCTTCTTCTAAAGCACGAAGCGTGTTTACATCTAAATCATTTGTTGGCTCATCTAAAAGCAATACGTTTCCTTCTTCTTTTAACGTCATGGCTAAATGCAGACGGTTTCTTTCTCCACCAGATAATGTAGCCACTTTTTTGTTTTGATCACTTCCGCCAAAATTAAAACGAGATAAATACGCACGTGAGTTAACTTGACGGCCACCCATCATAATTAATTCTTGTCCATCACAAAAGTTTTCCCAAAGCGTTTTATTCACATCAATATTTGAGTGCGATTGATCCACATAAGCAATTTTAACCGTTTCTCCGATAGCAAAAGTTCCACCATCAGCTTTTTGTTCGCCCATAATCATTTTAAAAATGGTAGATTTACCAGCGCCATTCGGACCGATAATTCCAACAATTCCCGCTTGTGGCAATACAAAATTTAAATCGTCGTATAATAATTTATCGCCAAATGCTTTCGCAACATTTTTGGCTTCAATTACATTGGTTCCTAAACGAGGTCCATTAGGAATATAAATTTCTAATTTCTCGTCTAATTCTTTTTGATCTTCGTTTAATAATTTATCGTAATTCTGCAAACGTGCTTTCTGCTTGGTCTGGCGACCTTTTGCTCCTTGACGTACCCAATCTAATTCGCGCTCTAAGTTTTTTCTTCTTTTAGAAACTACTTTTTCTTCTTGCGCCATTCTGTTAGATTTTTGCTCCAACCAAGACGAGTAATTTCCTTTCCACGGAATACCTTCTCCTCTATCTAACTCTAAAATCCAACCCGCAACATTATCTAGGAAATATCTATCGTGCGTTACGGCAATTACCGTTCCTGAATATTGTGCTAAATGCTGTTCTAACCAAAGTACCGATTCGGCATCCAAGTGGTTGGTTGGCTCATCTAATAATAATACATCCGGTTGTTGTAAAAGTAAACGACATAAAGCCACACGACGCTTTTCTCCACCAGACAATATATTTATTGGTGTTTCAGGATCTGGAGTACGAAGTGCATCCATAGCGATTTCTAACTTAGTATCAATTTCCCACGCACCACAAGCATCAATTTTATCTTGTAATTCCGCTTGACGATCCATAAGTTTTTCCATTTTCTCTGGATTCTCATAAACTTCAGGCAAACCAAAATCGTCATTAATTTTATTAAATTCAGCTAATAATTCAAACGTTTCAGCAGCGCCTTCACGAACGATATCAATAACCGTTTTTGTTTCATCTAAAATTGGCTCTTGTTCCAAATAACCAACGGTGTAACCAGGTTGAAAAACCACATCGCCTTGATAATTTTTATCAACTCCAGCAATGATTTTTAATAAAGAAGATTTTCCTGAACCATTAAGACCCAAAATACCAATTTTAGCTCCGTAAAAGAAACTCAAATAAATGTTTTTTAATACTGGTTTATCTGCACCTGGATAACTTTTACTCAATTTTTGCATTGAGAAAATTACTTTCTTATCGTCTGACATAAAATATATGTTTGATTTATGATTATTAAAACTTTGTACTTTTACTTTGTACTTTTTACTTTGTACTTTTTAAACCCTTCCTTTCAGAGCATTAAATACCCAAGCTATTGCGAAGAAACCAACACCTACTGCTGAGAATCCCCAACCTGCAACATCGGCATATCTGTAAATTCCTAGGCCAATCAATAATAATCCCATTAAAATCATAATGAAAGTTGCCCAAGCTAAAACTGTATTTTTATTCATTCCCATAATTCATTTTGTTTACTAAAGATTCGAAAAATTTAGGTTTGCGAAGTTACGAATTTTAAATTTTTTACACTTCAGAAATTAATTAAAAATTGTAATTAATAATTCTTTTAATAAATCATGTTGTGAGGTAGAGGCTGCACCAACACCCTTGCTTTTAACATCTATGGTTCGAAGTGCGGATACAATTGCACTCACTTTTTTCATTGGATAATTTCGAAAAGCAACTTCATAATCTTTAACAAAATAAGGATTTACTTTCAATATTTTAGCCGCATTCATTTGTGATTTATCCTTTAATCCATGATATTGCAACAATTGTGAAAAGAAGCCAAACACCAAACCCGTTGTTACAACCAGCGGATTATCTTTTGGATTTTGAGCAAAATAATCAATAATCTGATACGCTTTCACCTGATTTTTTTCTCCAATGGCTTTTCGCAATTCAAAATTATTAAAGTCTTTACTAAAACCAATATTTTCTTCGATATCGTTTGGAGTGAACGTGTGACCTTTTGGAAGTATGATTTTTAATTTGTCTAATTCATTATTAATTTTAGATAAGTCTGTTCCTAAAAATTCAACCAGCATAGCTACTGCTTTATTGTCAATAGAATAACCTTGTCCAGATAACACTCTTTTAATCCAATCACCAACTTGATTTTCATAAAGCTTTTTACTTTCAAAGACTACTCCTACTTTATCTAATAATTTAGTAATCTTTTTACGCTTATCTAAGGTTTTATATTTGTAAGCAAAAACCAAAACCGTGGTTGGCTGTGGATTTTCGGCATAAGTCTCTAATTTATCAATGGTTCTAGATAATTCTTGCGCTTCTCTCACAACTACAACTTGCCGATCGGCCATCATTGGAAACCGTTTAGCAGTTCCTATGACGTCTTCCATGGTAACATCACGTCCGTATAATATAGATTGATTAAAATCACGTTCGTGTTCCTCTAAGACATTTTGCTCAATAAATTCGGTCAATTTATCAATATAATAAGGTTCTTCACCCATTAAAAAATAAATAGGTTTCAGGTTACCTGCTTTGATATCTTTCGTAATTTGAATTACTTGATCCATATTTTAGTATTCAGTGGTCAGTAGCAGTTGACAGTTAGTATAAAATAACTATTTTTGTTTCATGAAAAAGTTGAACTTTCCGGTTTATTCCTTTCGGTTCAAAAATAGTGAAAATAAAGTAGCTATCTTTGATGAAATCAGAAAAAAATTTATGCTGCTTACACCAGAAGAATGGGTACGTCAGCACACTGTTCAGTTTTTATTACAAGATAAAAAATTTCCAAAATCATATATTAATGTTGAAAAATTAATCAAATTTAATGATTTAAGTAAACGATATGATGTAGTTGTATTCCAGCCTAATGGAGAGATATTTATACTCATTGAATGCAAAGCACCAGAGGTTCCAATTTCCCAAAACACATTTGATCAAATTGCCCGTTATAATTTAGTTTTGAAAGCAAAATATTTAATGGTAACCAATGGACTAAATCATTATTTTTGCCAAATGGATTTTGAGAATGAAAAGTACATTTTCCTGAAAGAACTTCCAGAATATAAATGATGGGTGCTGGAAGATGGATGCTGGAAGACTTTTTTTGAAATCAAAACAACTTGAAACCTGAAACTTGAAACCTGAAACAAAAATCACTTGAAAAAAATAGCAGTAGTTATATTGAATTGGAACGGAGCAAAATTGTTAGAACAGTTTTTGCCTTCGGTACTTGCTTTTTCTGATGAAGCAACTATTTATGTAGCGGATAACGCTTCGACTGATGCTTCAATTGAAGTGATTAAAAGTCAATTTCCTTCCGTAAAAATTATTCAAAATACCGGTAACTTTGGTTTTGCAACAGGCTATAATGAAGCTTTACAGTTTGTTGAGGAAGAATATTATGCATTAGTGAATTCTGATATTGAAGTGACTGAAAATTGGCTTACTCCTATTTTAAACATATTTGATGACCAACCTGAAGTTGCTATCATTCAACCTAAATTATTAGATTACAAAAAGAAAACCCATTTTGAATATGCTGGAGCGGCTGGCGGTTTTATAGATAAATTTGGATATCCGTTTTGCCGTGGTCGAATTTTCGATACCGTTGAAGAAGATAAACAACAGTATGAGGATGAACTTGAAATATTTTGGGCAACCGGAGCCTGTTTTTTCATAAGAAAAGAAGTGTATCACAAATTAAACGGATTTGACGACTCTTTCTTTGCACATCAAGAAGAAATTGATTTGTGTTGGAGAGCATTTAATCTCGGATACAAAATAAAATATACTTCAAAATCGGTTGTATACCATGTTGGGGGCGCTACACTAAACGAGGGAAACCCAATTAAAACCTACTTGAATTTTAGAAATTCATTATTAATGTTAACTAAGAATCTTCCGAAAAACCAACTACTACCGATACTTTTCATTCGATTAATCTTAGACGGATTAGCAGGTGTCCAATTTATCTTCAAAGGAAAATTCAAGCATTGTTTGGCAATTATACACGCTCATTTTGCCTTTTATAAGCTAGCAAAAGTGTATTATAACAAACGTACAACCAATCAGAAAACCAATTATTTCAAGATAAATAGTATTGTTGTGCGCTATTTTTTAAAAAATGGCAAGGTGTTTGCAGAATTGTTTTAACAAGAGTTTATGCTTAAAATTTTTATTTCCTTAAACTTCTTTATAACTTTGTAAAAATAATCAATCTCATGAAAAAAGTATTGTTAATCATCACTTTAGTTTCTATCTCTTTAACCTCGTGCGTTTCTAAAAAGAAATTTGCGTTATTGGAAACTAAAAACAAAGAAATTCAGGATTTGTTAAACACGGCTACTGTGAAGTTAAATGTATGTTTATCTGAAAAAGAAGCGTTAACAGGTCAAGTGAATTACTTAAAAGAAAACAACACTGAATTAATCAGTAGTTCAAAAGAATTAACGGTTTTAACAGCAAAAAATTCGCAAAACTTAGAAAAATCTCTTGAAAGTTTAAAAGAAAAAGATTTAAAAATCAATCGCTTACAAGATGCTTTAACTAAAAAAGACAGTGTAACGTTGGCTTTAGTGACCAGTTTAAAACGCGAAGTGGGTATCGACGATCCAGACATCAACATCAATGTTGAAAAAGGGGTGGTCATGATTTCTATTGCCGATAATTTATTATTCAAATCAGGAAGTTATGAAGTGAGCGACAGAGCAAAAGAAGTATTAGCTAAAGTTGCAAAAGTAGTCAACAGCAAACCAGATTTTGAATGTATGGTAGAAAGTCACACAGATAATCTTCCTTTTAAAAATGCAGTATTGTTAGACAACTGGGATTTATCGGTAAAACGTGCCACTTCTATTGTAAGAGTACTTCAAATAGATTTAGGTGTTAATCCGAAACAATTAATTCCTGCTGGTAGAAGTTCTTACATTCCTCTTGTGGCAAATGATACACCTGCTAACAGAGCTAAAAACAGAAGAACACGCATTATCATCATGCCTAAAATTGACCAATTTTATGATATGATAGAAAAAGAAATGAAAAATTTCGAAAAGAAATAACAAATAGAATTATAAAAAAACGCTTTCAATTGAAAGCGTTTTTTTTATTTATAATACATCCAAACTCCCCTTGCCTTCCCGAATTACTTCAGGTTCATGTCCAGTTAAATCAATAATAGTTGAGGCCACATTATCCCCGTAGCCACCATCGATAACTACATCAACTTTGTTATTCCATTTTTCAAAAATCAATTCAGGATCAGTAGAATATTCAATAACATCGTCTTCGTCATGAATAGAAGTTGAAACTATTGGATTTCCAAGCATTTCTACAATTTGCAGCGCAATATTGTTGTTAGGAACACGAATACCTACCGTTTGTTTCTTTCTGAATTCTTTTGGTAAATCATTATTACCTGGCAAAATGAACGTATAAGGTCCTGGTAGCGATCGTTTTAATATTTTAAAAGTAGCAGTGTCAATTTGCTTTACATAATCGGAAAGATGACTCAAACCAGAACACACAAAAGAAAAATTCGCTTTTTCTAACTTAATTCCTTTGATTTTCGCTAATTTTTCCAACGCACGAGAATTGGTAATATCACAACCTAAACCATATACGGTATCCGTTGGATAAATCACTAAACCACCATTTCTCAATACGTCAACAACCTTTTTAATAGCCGCTTCGCTGGGTTTATCTTCGTATATTTTTATGAATTCTGCCATATTAATTTTGTTTCAAGTTTTTATTGTTTCAGGTTTATAACTGAAAATGGAAACCTTTTACCCTATCACCTCCAATTTTGCAAAACGCAACAACAACTTTTTCAAGCCTCCCACATCAAAACGAATCTCAGCTTTTTTATCGGCACCAATGCCTTCCATGCTTACAATTTGTCCTTTTCCAAAACGCTCATGCATAACCATATTTCCAACTGCTAAATTTGAATCGGACATATTGGAAACTCCTGCATTACTAGAAACTGGTTTTAACTTTCTAATATTCGGAATATTGATTCCACCTTCGGGGCTTAAAGGGCTCTTTGGTGGTGTTCCAGCAGTAGGTTTGGCTAATCGTAATTTAGTTTTATCAATATCACCAAAAACATCAATATTCATTACCGGTTTATATCGATATCCCGAATCTACAGGATTTAAATATTCTAAGTATTGATCGTCTATTTCTTCAATAAAACGAGAAGGTTCGCTATCGACTAATTTTCCCCATCGATAGCGCGATTGTGCATAAGTCAAATACGCTTGATGTTCGGCACGAGTTAAGGCAACGTAGAATAAACGACGCTCTTCTTCTAATTCACTTCGGGTGTTCAAACTCATCGCACTAGGAAACAAATCTTCTTCTAATCCTACAATAAACACATGTGGAAATTCTAATCCTTTTGCCAAGTGAATGGTCATTAAGGCTACTCGGTCATCGTCCCCAGTGTCTTTGTCCAAGTCGGTTGCCAAAGCTACATCTTCTAAAAACTCGGCTAATGCACCTCTGGCACCATCAATTTCTTTTTGTCCTTCGGTGAAGTCTTTGATACCGTTAAGTAACTCTTCGATGTTTTCAATTTTAGCAATGCCTTCAGGCGTTCCGTCTTTTTTCAATTCTTGTACCAACCCGGTTTTCTTAGCTACATGATCAGTTAAGAAAAACGCATCCTGATTCTCATTAATGATTTGAAAACTTTTAATCATAGTAACAAAATCAGAAATTTTATTTTTAGTACCCGAATTCAGCTTCAAATCAATTTTATCAATGTGTTCCATTACTTCAAAAATAGAACGTTTGTAATGATTGGCTGCAACAGTTAATTTTTCTACCGTGGTGTCTCCTATTCCTCTTGCTGGATAATTAATTACACGTACTAATGCTTCTTCATCTTTCGGATTAATTACCAAACGTAAATAGGCCAAAACATCTTTAATTTCCTTTCGCTGATAAAACGATAAACCTCCATATATTCGATACGGAATATCGCGTTTACGCAGCGCATCTTCCATAGCACGAGATTGCGCATTGGTACGATACAAAATAGCAAATTGACCATTAAGCATTTGATTTTGCATCTTTTGCTCAAAAATAGTTGCTGCTACAAAACGACCTTCTTCGCCATCAGTTAAACTTCGGTGGACTTTAATTTTTGGTCCATCAGCATTGGAAGTCCAAACAATTTTATCCAACTTGGTTTTATTCTTGTCAATAACGTTATTGGCTGCTTCTACAATATTTTTTGACGAACGATAATTTTGTTCCAAACGATACAATTGCACATTTTCGTAATCCTTCTGAAAATTTAAAATATTGTTGATGTTGGCACCTCGAAAAGCATAAATACTTTGAGCATCATCACCTACTACGCAAATATTTTGAAAACGATCAGACAACGCCCGAACAATTAGATACTGCGAATGGTTAGTATCTTGGTACTCATCAACTAAAATATAGCGAAAACGGTCTTGATATTTCGCTAAAACATCAGGGTACAAATTCAATAATTCATTCGTTTTCAACAATAAATCATCAAAATCCATGGCGCCCGATTTAAAACAACGCTCCACATAATTTTGATAAATTTCGCCCATACGTGGTTTTTTACTCATCGCATCGGCTTCCTGCAATTCGGGATTATTGAAATAAGCTTTAACCGTAATCAACGAATTTTTATAAGAAGAAATCCGACCTAAAATTTGTTTGGGTTTGTATATCTCTTTGTCCAATTGCATCTCTTTAATGATAGCGCCTAATAATCGAACAGAATCTTGAGTGTCATAAATGGTAAAGTTTGAAGGGTACCCTAATTTATCGGCTTCGCTTCGTAAAATCTTCGCAAAAACCGAGTGAAAAGTTCCCATCCAAAGGTTCTTAGCTTCGTTAGTTCCCACAATATCAGCAATACGTTTTTTCATTTCACGTGCTGCTTTGTTGGTAAACGTTAAGGCCAAAATATTAAAAGCATCGACACCCAGACTCATTAAATTAGCAATACGAACGGTTAACACACGTGTTTTACCAGAACCCGCTCCCGCAATAACAATCATAGGGCCTTCCTTCTGGAGAACAGGTGCTTGTTGTGCTTCGTTTAATTGGCTAATATACCGTTGCATTTCTTTCATAGTCAATAGGTGCTTTAATCTATTTTACAAAAATACATTATGAAAGGGGTTATTACAAAAGAAGTTATTAACCATTAGAACAAGAATACAAACAACCGTTGTACTAATTTGATATTTAATTTTTTTACTCTTAATTTGCATTATATTTAAATCGTATTTAAAATGATAATAGAAGATAAATTACTAGAAATAGCAGCTTATACCTTACCAGCTTTAATAACTGGCGGAGTGGCTTTTGTAATGATGCAAAAATTCTATAACAGTGAAGAAAGCAAACGCAAGTTTGAATTGCTAAGAGAAAATCAAAAACAAGCACTACCCATTCGCTTGCAAGCTTACGAACGAATGGTATTATTATTAGAACGTATCAATCCTACTCATTTATTATTGCGTGTGGCGCCTATAGGAAAAAGCAAAGACGATTATGCTACTTTATTAACGCATCAGATTCAAACTGAATTTGAACATAATTTATCGCAACAAATATACCTTACTGCCGAAACGTGGCATATTATCTTAAAAGCAAAAAACAGTACCATACAAATGATCAGAAAACAAGCACTACGAGAAGAAGTGGCCGATGCAGATAAAATGAGAGAAGCCATCATGCTTGAATTAACAGAAGTTGAAGCCCCAAGTTCAATTGCAATCAGTTTTATTAAAGAAGAATTGAAAAGGGTTTTTTAGAAATTTGTGTTTTATTACTTTACTCTTTTAAAAACTTCAAATACAAAGCAGCCGTATTTTCATCAGCCGTTTTGGACAACTCTTCAACTCGTCTTCTAAATGCTGTATTTTTTAAATTTTCGCGAATAGTATCTCTACAAAATTTAGTAAACTGCCATTTGTGATGATTCGTTGCTGAAAACAACAATTCAATTACTTGTTCATCATTCGGATTGAGTTGCAATAACAATTCTAACGCATTTTGTCTGACCGAACTTTCGTATTTAACTGAAGCAAAATCCACTAGTTGATTATAGAATGAAATTTTGACTTGATCCGAAACATTTTCAGAATTAATGGCTAATACCATCCAATTCAATCGAAAACTCATATCGTTATTTCCCACAATTCCTTTAGTTTGTTCTAAATAACGTAAGCAGTCATCTGGAAAATTATCACACAAATGGTTGAGTGCAATTTCTTTAGTTGTATAAGAATCGTCTAATAATAACGTTTCATAAGCCGCTTTAAAATCGAGTGGTATGACTTGCATTGTCTCGGCTACCGCTTGTCTTACAGGAATAGAGTTTGTAGCTAATGCGGCAGCCAATAGTATTTTACGTTCCTCATAAGGTAAATTTTGAGTTTGGAAAACCACATATTGCTTAATCGGATAATAGGCATCAGATTGCATTATTGCTACTAATTCAGATAAGGACTTTTTACTTTTTCGGAGCGTTGAAAAATCTTGAATAAAGCTATTTTTATTCAAGTACTTTTGAGCCAAAGCTCTATCAAATCCTGCCGTTTCTAACCAAACCTTTTTGAAATTTTCCACATCATAACCTGAAATATCTTTCACAATTTTCAAGAAATCATAAGTATTCACGTTTTTATATTGGTATTTCTTCAAATACTTTTTAACCGCTTTTTGGAATAGCTTCACTCCAATATCTTCTCGCAACACATGCAATGCCCAAGCCCCTTTTTTGTAAAACGATAACGAACTTGCTTTTTCGTTCATCACAGGAATCGTATCGGTTTTGGAAACTCGGATTAATTGTTCAGCATACTCATTTAATTCCTCATAAAAATAATCATCACCAAACAAATGACGTTCAGCTAATAAAGCATAATAGGTAGCAAAACCTTCTTGCAACCAATGGTGTTTTCCTGATTGCGCTGTAATAAAATTACCAAACCATTGATGGGCCAACTCATGTGCGTTGACATTGACATAATTCCGATCATTAAAACCTATGGAATCCACTACAAAATCTTGAGAGAAAATAGTCGAAGTCGTATTTTCCATCCCTGCATATAAAAAGTCTCGAACCGGAACTTGTCGGTAAATACCCCAAGGATACTTCACACCTATTTCTTGTTCCAAATAATCGAATAGTTCTATAGAATAGCGATACGTTGATTCAAATTTAGACACATCATTTTTATCCAAATAAAATTCTAAAGGCGTTCCATATTTAGTGGTTGCAGTTTGTTTTTCGAAATTACCAATCGCCAACATTACTAAGTAGGAAGACATGGGTTTTTGCATTTGAAAATTGTATGTAGAAAAACCATTTTCATAACCATTTCGTTTATGATTTACATTTTTAAAAACACCATTTGAAATTATATTATATCCATTTTGAAATTTAACAGATAAATTAAAAATCACTTTCTCATTCACATCATCAAAACTAGGTAACCAATGACTGGTGTATTTACCTTGGCCTTGGGTCCAAATTTGTAAGTTTTCATCATGTCCTATAAAATAAATCGTTTGCTTTGGTTTTGCGTTGTATTGAAACGTTAATTTGTTTTTACCTTTTTTAAAGCCTTCAAATAAATCTAATGTTTTTCCATAATTATTAAATTTCACCAATTCATCATTAATCATCACATTAGATAACTCCATGTTTTTCGCATCAATTTTAATGGTATCAATTGCTTTCTTAACTTTAAACTCATAAGTAACGGTTCCAGAAATTGATTTGTCAGAAGCGTTGGGAAGAACTAATGCATCACATTTAATAAAATCAACTTTATCAATTTGTTGAGCAAAAGATAGAGGAATAAAAAACAAGGCCAAAAGTACACGAAACATCTTCATGGATTTAATTTGGTACGAATATAACCATTTTCATTTTTTTGCGTTTCTAAATTAACAAATTATCTAGTATCTTCGCTAATTGAGAAAATAGAATAAAGAAAATAGAGCATAGACTGAATACTGATTACTGAACACTGAACATGAGCCTACTCGAAACTCCCATAGAATACCTCAAAGGCGTTGGCCCCCAACGTGGTGATCTGTTGCGTAAAGAGTTAGGCATTCATAAGTATGCCAATTTATTGAATTTATTCCCTAATCGTTATATCGACAGAACCCGCTACTACAAGATAAACGAACTCCAAAACAGTAATTCGGAAGTGCAAATTGTGGGTAAAATCATCAACATCAAAACAGTTGAGCAAGGTAAAGGTCGTTCGCGATTAGTCGCCACATTCATAGATGATACAGGGCAAATGGAACTCGTATGGTTTCAAGGTCAAAAATGGATTCGCGAAAGCATTAAAATCAATGTTCCGTATGTGATTTTTGGAAAAGTAACGCAATTTGGAGCTACATACAACATGGCGCATCCCGAAATGGAACTGTTAGACGAACATAAAGCAAGTCTTCGTTCTGCCATGCAACCCGTGTATTCCAGTACCGAAAAGTTAACCAATAAAGGTGTTTCAAATAAAGTTATCAATAAAATGATGCAACAATTGTTTGTGGAAACGCAAGCTTTGTTTTCTGAAAACTTACCGAACTATCTTTTAGACGAATTAAAGTTAATTCCAAAAAATGCGGCTTTATTCAATATTCATTTTCCTAAAAGTCAGGACCTATTAGCAAAAGCACAATTTAGATTGAAGTTTGAAGAATTGTTTTTCATTCAATTGCAACTCATTACTAAGAATCTCATTCGCAAACATAAAATCAAAGGAATGCCGTTTGAAAAAGTAGGCGATAACTTTACTGATTTTTATACCAATCATTTGCCATTTGAGTTAACTAATGCGCAAAAACGTGTGCTGAAAGAAATTAGAAACGATTTAGGAAGCAATGCCCAAATGAACCGATTACTGCAAGGCGATGTAGGTTCCGGGAAAACTATAGTAGCTTTAATGTGTATGCTTTTAGCAAAAGACAATGGCTTTCAAAGTTGCTTAATGGCACCCACTGAAATTTTAGCCAACCAACATTTTAACGGTATTTCTGAATTAGCTAAAGATTTAAACATCAATATTCGAATTTTAACCGGTTCAACGAAAATTACACAACGAAGAATTATTTACGAAGAATTAGAAAACGGCACATTAGATATCATCATCGGAACACACGCTTTGTTGGAAGATAAAGTGCAATTCCATAAGTTAGGCTTAGCCGTCATAGACGAGCAACATCGTTTTGGTGTCGAACAAAGAAGTAAGTTGTGGAAGAAAAGCGGTTTACCTTCTGGGGCGGTTGAAGGGGCTATTATCCCACCACACGTCTTGGTAATGACCGCAACACCTATACCTCGAACCTTAGCCATGAGTTTATATGGTGACCTTGATATTTCAGTGATAGATGAATTACCACCTGGTAGAAAACCCATTCAAACCGTTCATCGCTTCGATTCCAATCGACTACAAGTGTGGAAATTCATTAAAGACGAAATTGCAAAAGGTCGCCAAATCTACATTGTATATCCGTTAATTCAAGAATCAGAAAAAATGGATTACAAAGATTTAATGGACGGATACGAAAGTATTTCTCGCGATTTTCCTTTACCTCAGTATTCTATTTCCATCTTACACGGGAAAATGAAACCTGCCGATAAAGACGAAGAAATGCGTCGATTTGCAGCTGGTAAAACAAACATTATGGTTGCCACAACGGTTATTGAAGTAGGTGTAAACATACCCAATGCTTCCGTTATGGTCATTGAAAGTGCCGAACGCTTCGGGTTATCTCAATTACATCAGTTACGCGGTCGTGTAGGACGTGGTGCCGAACAAAGTTATTGCATTTTAATGACGAGTCACAAACTCAGCAACGATACCAAAATTAGAATGGAAACCATGGTGCGCACCAATGACGGCTTTGAAATATCGGAAGTCGATTTAAAATTGCGCGGACCTGGCGATATTATGGGAAAACAACAAAGTGGTGTATTAAATTTACAAATTGCCGATTTAGTCAAAGACAAAGACATCTTACAATTGGCAAGACATCATGCTATAAAATTATTAAAAGACGATGCCCCAATGGAAAAACCAGAACACAGCAAATTAAGAGATGCATTTATTGAAATCAGTAAAAAGAAAACCATTTGGAATTATATCAGCTAAAACAATAAAAAAACAAACAAAATGATACAATACAACCCTAAAGACTGGATTACCTTTATTTTTCGATTCCATAAATCGGACACTTTCCGTCAATTAATACCAATGATGATTTTCATAGGGATTTACTCTGGAGGAATCGCCTATCTAGAACTTGAATATTGGAACTTATCAGAAAACAGCCACGTCAAAAACCTGACGCTAATGCATACTACTGTAGGTTTCGTATTGTCGTTGCTTTTAGCTTATCGTACTAACACTGCCTACGATCGTTGGTGGGAAGGTCGTAAACTATGGGGAGGATTAGTAAACAACAGCCGCAACTTAGCGCTCAAACTATCAACTTATTTAAAAGAGGAAAACGACAGAACTTATTTCAGAAAAGTTATTCCGGCTTATTCTTCCGTACTTTCAAAACATTTACTCAATGAAGAAGTAAGCCAAATGCTGTTTGAAGGACTTGATTTAGAAATAGATCATCATAAACATCGTCCGAACCAAGTGGCAAAAATGTTATTTCAAAAAGTAAATGATTTGTATAAATCAGGAAAAATTACAGGCGATCAGTGTTATCTCATCAATGCCGAATTACAATCGTTTACCGATATATGTGGTGCTTGCGAACGAATTAAAAATACACCTATACCCTACTCGTATAGCTCATTTATTAAAAAATTCATTTTCTTTTTCGTGATGACTTTACCGTTTGGATTTGTATTCAGCTTAGGCTATTATGTAATTCCGGTGGTTATTTTTATTTTCTATGTTTTAGCCAGTTTAGAACTCATTGCCGAAGAAATTGAAGATCCATTCGGAGGTGATGCAAACGACCTACCCATGACAAAAATAGCTTCAAACATTAAAAAACACGTCGAAGAAATTTTATAATTTCTATTAATCAATTATCCATTATCCATCATCAATTATCCATCATCAATTTAATCAATTATCTAAACCTCTAATACATCAAATACTTCTTTTCATTGTTTCTCCATCCTGCTTGATTTTCATACGCTACAAAGAAAATTTTCAAATCCGCTTGATTTTCGTAATCCACAAAATAAATTTTCTTTTTCGCCTGGTTTTCATATGTAGAAAAAAACCACTTACCGTTATTCTCACCCACTTGGTTTTCATACTTCACCTTAAAGACTTTTAAGTCTGCTTGGTTTTCATATTTCACCACAAAGACTTTAATTTCTGCTTGGTTACTATATTGCGTACTAAACACTTTTTGAGCATTTGCAAAGCTACTTACAAATACAAACGCAATAATTAAAATATATTTCATATCAATTTGTTTTAATTAAATTTACAAAAACCGTTCCATTTTTGATTTTCGCCTCCTTCGTTATTTCAAGTGGCGAAGCGTATCGAAAAGCCTAGAATTTTGCACGGGTTAAAAAAGACGTAAAATTTGGTACCTATTTGATTGTTTTAAAGCTTAAATGTTCTTCCATTGTATGAATTGAAAATTAAAATTATGTAAACTTTTTGGGTATTCTTTGAATATTTAAAATAATTTTAGTAGTTTTATGCTATTATTAAAAAATTAATTAATAAAAAAAGTATGAAATTATTTATTTTGAAATGGTATCCCATTATTCTAGCCTTCATTTGTATGTTGTATTCAATTTCATTGGCTTTATTCGGAAATTATGATGAAGCCTTGTATTCTGCACACTGGCCAGGAACCATTTTATTATTCGCAATAGCAATCCGTCAAAGAAGAACGACATGAGTATAGGCTTTTTTATCATAGGTGGAGTTATTTTTCTTGCGTATGTTTATTTAACCATTTGGAATATTTATTATTCAGGTAAAAAGCAAAAGGAAGAAAATTATCCTAAAGTAGACATCAAGGAAGAGATCAAGAAGAAATAAGCTTCAGATCGCTCTCTAAAATACATTATGTAGTAAGCATAAAAAAAACATGAGTTAAAGAATCTCATGTTTTTTGTGTTTCAGACTGTTTATAAAATATAGTCGGTGTTGATAAAATTACATTTTTTACTATCCAATAACTCTTGCAAAATTTCATTGTTGTAAGCATTGTCTTTAGATGCTACAAATGTTCGTATCGAAAAAGAACGCAACGCATCATGAATACTTAAAGTTCCTACTGCAGAATCTTTTCGTCCAGTAAAAGGAAATACATCAGGACCTCTCTGACACGAACTATTTAAATTGACTCTACATACCAAATTAATTAAGGCATCAATTAGTGGCGCTATAACTTCGCTGTTTTTTCCAAACAAACTCACTTGTTGTCCATAATTAGATTCTGACATGTTTTGCAAAGGTGTGGCTGTATCTTTAAATGCCATTATAGGCACTACGGGACCAAATTGCTCTTCATGAAACAAGCGCATACTAGCATCAACAGGATAAATTACGGCAGGATAAATAAAATTATCGGTAACGACTCCTCCTTTGGCATTCATTATTTTAGCTCCTTTTTGCAAGGCATCGTCTATTAATTCTTTAATGTATTGCGGTTTTTCTTTTTCGGGTAGTGGCGTTAAAAACACGTCTTTTTCCCACGGATTTCCATAAACTAGATTGTCGACTTTCTCACAGAACTTTTCTAAAAATTCGTCTTTTACCGCTTCATGCACATAAATTAATTTCAAAGCAGTACAGCGTTGCCCATTGAATGACAAACTTCCCGATATACATTCTGAAACTGTTAAATCCATATTGGCATCCGCTAAAATAATAGCAGGATTTTTAGCTTCTAAACCTAAAATTAAACGTAATCTATTTTTATTTGGATGTAAATCTTGAAGTGCCACTGCAGCTTTACTATTGCCTATTAATGATAATACGCTAACCAATCCAGATTTCATTACTGGTGCAGCTAATTCCCTTCCACGACCAAAAACAATATTGATGACTCCTTTTGGAAATGATTGATTAAAAATTTCTAGTAAAGGTTCAATAAGTAACACTCCTAATTTTGCAGGTTTGAATACCACCGTATTTCCCATAATAAGTGCCGGAATAAGCAAGGTAAAGGTTTCATTTAATGGATAATTATAAGGACCTAAACATAAAACTACGCCTAGCGGACTTCTGCGAATCATTGCATTAATACCTTGAACATTTGAAAAATGAGCGTTTCTGGCATTTAATTCTTTATAACTTTTAATCGTTTCAAAAATATAATCAACCGTTCTGTCAAATTCCTTTTCACTGTCGGGCAATGATTTTCCAATTTCCCACATCAAATAGTGCACCACCTCTGTCCGAGTTGCTTTCATTTGGTGCGCAAAGTTTTCTACACATTTTATTCTGTCACTAACTTTCATAGTAGGCCAAATTCCTTGACCATTATCAAAAGCATTATTAGCTGCTTCAACCGCTTCTAATCCTTCCTTTTCAGTTAAATCAGGAACTTCACCTAAGAAGGTAGGCGCGTACTTTTCGGTAGTTGATATAGTTGAATACACTTGATTAAAGGCTCCATTCCAAGTTTTAATTTCCCCATTAATCAAATATTTATCTGCTTTCTTTGGTGTGATGTTACTATTGTAATTGTTCATTTAATTTATTTTAATGCCTAAATATAAAAAAAATACTCAAAAAACGAATTGAAAATGAGATATTTAACAACTGTTTAATTTCTATTACTGGCACCAACTACCCATTATCAATTATCCTTTTTCCCTTTCAATATTCGTTATTCCTTGTTCATCATTCCTTGTTCAAAATCAATTTTTAAACACATAAGTCATATAAGTTAGTTCAAGTTCATAAAAGAATAATAGTCTAAACTCCCTACTCTCATCTCCAAACTCCCCACTGACCACTGTGACTGAACACTTTTTACTTTTTACTTTTTTTTCACTCCCAACTTCCAGCTCCCAACTCCCAACTTCCTACTCTCATCACCCATCAATAATTATCCTTTTTCCCTTTCAATATTCGTTATTCCTTGTTCATCATTCCTTGTTCAAAATCAATTTTTAAACACATAAGTCATATAAGTTAGTTTAAGTTCATAAAAGAATAATAGTCTAAACTCCCTACTCTCATCTCCAAACTCCCCACTAACCACTCCCCACTCCCACCCCCATCACCAAAAAAATTTTTTTTATCCAAAATTATACGTACTTTTGTTTAATTATTTATTACAAACAATAAACAAAGTGAAGCCCATCATCAGCGCACCCAATACCAACGAACCCCTAACCGAAATCCAAATCGATAGAATCATTGAGATGGCATGGGAAGACCGAACGCCTTTTGATGCCATTACTTTCCAGTTTGGTTTAGTAGAAGCCGACGTGAAAGCGCTGATGAAAAAAGAGCTTAAATGGAGCAGTTATAAATTGTGGCGCACCCGTGTCGAGAATTGCAAAACCAAACACAGCGCTAAACGCAGTGCCGATATCGACCGATTCAAATGTACTAGACAGCGAGCCATCACCAACAATAAAATTTCTAAAAGGTAAGTTCATGGAATCTAAAAAACCAGATAATGTTGTGTATTCTGAAACAGAAGGTTACAACGCAAGCCTGATGAGTTATGCCACCAGTGTTGGTGCTCCTGTAATTCAAATTGAAGATGTTGTAGCTTTTAAAAGTAGAGGCATTAGAAGTGTTAATAAAGAATTTGAAAATAAGTTCAACGAACTCAAGATTCAATACGATAACTTAATGAAAGAGTATGAATACAACGAATTAGTGTACAGTGCAAAATTCGCCTTTGAGCCCGTTATTGGTGAAATATACCACCTCTATCGTGGAGCAGACGGAATCAACTTTTTATCATTAATCGCACCCTTTGAATGTTCCCGAGAACACCTGGGCTCCTTCCACCTCAATAGTGATAAAAAATGGGTCATTGTCGAGTAAACAATCTTAACTCATATTTCGTTACACTGACCACTGAGACTGACCACTGACCACTCCCAAGTCCCCATTCCCCACTCCCGTCTCCCATCACCCAAAAAAACCGATAATTAAAAAAAATCCCTATCTTAGTCTAAACAAAAAAAACAACAAAATGAAAAAAACACTTCACCTTTGTCTTGCACTAGTAGGCATTCTACTCCTACAAAGTTGCAATCAAAAAGCCACACCCGCAGCAAACGACTACTTTGCTCAGAGTAATGATACCATACAAAACGGAGGTATTAAAATGATTCCGATTACAACGCCAAAAGGCACGTTCAACGTATGGACGAAACGCATTGGTAACAACCCAAAAATTAAAGTATTGTTGTTAAACGGCGGACCCGGAGCGACACACGAATACTTTGAATGTTTTGAAAACTTCTTACCAGCCGAAGGCATCGAATTCATCTACTACGACCAAATAGGATGTGGGAATTCCGACAATCCAAACGACGAATCCATGTGGGATTTAGCACGTTATGTAGAAGAAGTAGAACAAGTGCGCATTGCCTTAGGACTAGACGAAACCAACTTCTATTTACTAGGTCATTCGTGGGGCGGCATTTTAGCCATGGAATACAGTTTAAAATACCAAAAACACATGAAAGGACTCATCATTTCAAACATGATGTCAAGCTGTCCAGAATATGGAAAATATGCCGACGAAGTCTTAGCGAAGCAAATAAACCCAGCCGTGTTAGCCGAAATTGAAAAGATTGAAGCCGCAAAAGATTTTGCTAATCCAAGATACATGGAATTGTTACTTCCTAATTTCTATGAAAAACACATTTTACGCTTTCCAGCAAAAAACTGGCCAGAGCCAGTAAACCGTTCGTTTGCTAAAATGAATCAATCACTATATGTAACGATGCAAGGCCCAAGCGAATTTGGCGTAGCAGGAAAACTAGAACAATGGGATAGAAAAGGTCAGTTAAAAGACATCGCTATTCCTACCCTAGTTATTGGCGCACAACACGACACTATGGATCCAAAACACATGGAAGAAATGGCAAAACTTACCCCTAAAGGCACCTATTTATATTGCGAAAATGGAAGCCACATGTGTATGTATGACGACCAAAAAACGTATTTCAGTGGATTGATTTCGTTCTTGAAAAAATAAGCAATCCAGTTTTTAATGCTGTCAAGCATATAAACCACAAAGCACACAAGGAAAGCACAAGGTTCACCAGAATTTTGTGCTTTCTTACTTTAATTGGTCAAACTATACGTTGATTCTATATGAACTATGCTAAGTGCAACGCCACAACGCATTCCAACACTATAAAACCTATGTGCCTATGTGGTTAAATAAAAAAATGAACAACGAATAACGAATGTTGAAATGGAATAAGTAAACCTGAACACTTTTTACTTTTTACTTTTTAATTTCTAATTTTTAAAAGTATCTTTGCTTTTTAAAATCGATACAAAAATGCGTATATCATACAATTGGTTAAAACAGTTCATTAAAACCGATTTAAAATCTGAAGAAATTGCCGACATACTTACCGACTTAGGTTTGGAAGTGGAAGGTGTTGATACCTTTGAAAGTTTAAAAGGCGGATTACAAGGCGTGGTAGTAGGTCATGTACTTACTTGTGAAAAACACCCAGATGCCGATAAATTAAAAATCACCACAGTAGATTTAGGCGATGGCAACGAACCCGTACAAATTGTATGCGGGGCGCCTAATGTAGCAGCAGGGCAAAAAGTACCCGTAGCCACTATAGGGACTAAATTGTTTGACAAAGAAGGGAACGCATTCGAAATTAAAAAAGGAAAAATCCGCGGACAAGAAAGCCACGGTATGATTTGTGCCGAAGACGAACTAGGATTAGGCGAAAGTCACGATGGTATTATGATTCTTGACGCCGCATTACAACCGGGAACACCCGCAGCCAAAGTATTTGATATTGAAACCGATGAGGTATTTGAAATAGGATTAACCCCTAACCGTGCCGATGCGATGTCGCACATGGGCGTAGCACGCGATTTAAGAGCAGGTTTGTTGCAACGAGGAACATCTTCTGAGTTCATTACGCCATCCGCTAGTAATTTTAATGTAGAAAAACGAACTTTAAAAATAGACATAAAAGTAGAAGACAGCAAATTAGCACCGCGTTATTGTGGCGTAACCATTTCTGGAATCACTGTGAAACCGTCGCCAAGTTGGTTGCAAAATAAATTAAAAGCCATTGGGTTAACCCCAAAAAACAATGTAGTTGATGTTACTAATTATGTATTACACGAATTAGGACAACCATTACACGCCTTTGATGCCGCAAAAATTGAAGGCAACAAAGTAATCATCAAAACCGTTGCTGCAGGAACTAAATTTGTAACGCTAGACGACGTAGAACGCACCTTACACGAAGAAGACTTAATGATTTGTGATGCAAACGGACCGTTGTGTATTGCAGGGGTGTTTGGCGGAAAAACATCGGGCGTTTCAGAAGAAACAAATACTATTTTTTTAGAAAGTGCCTATTTTAATCCGGTTGCCGTGCGCAAAACCGCTAAAAGACATACCTTAAGTACTGATGCCTCTTTCCGTTTTGAGCGAGGTGTTGACCCATCGATTACCGAATATGCCTTAAAGCGTGCTGCCTTATTAATTCAAGAAGTGGCGGGTGGTGCAATCACATCGGATATTATTGATGTGTATCCAAAGAAAATAGAAGATTTTAGCGTGTTCATTCATTTCCAAAAAGTGAACCGCATTATTGGTGAAGAAATAAAACCAGAGACCATTAAAAAAATATTGGCTTCATTAGACATTAAAGTAAACTCTATTTCCGATGCCGGATTAGGGTTATCCATTCCGTCGTACCGTGTAGATGTTACCCGTGAAATTGATGTTATTGAAGAAATTTTAAGAGTGTATGGATATAACAATGTAGCTATACCAGAAAAATTAAATGCTACGATATCAAATTCGCCACGCACTGCAGAGTTCAACGTACAAAATACCATTGCAAACCAATTGTGTGCTTTAGGCTTCAATGAAATGATGGCCAATTCACTAACTACTCCCGATTACATTGCGTTGTCGAGTCAGTTAGATGCCAATCAAAACGTAATCATGTTGAATCCGTTGAGTAACGATTTAGCAGCAATGCGTCAATCCTTATTGTTTTCGGCTTTAGAAGCAGTAGCATTCAACAACAACCGCAGAAGAAGCGATTTAAAATTGTTTGAATTTGGTAAAACCTATCATAAAACAGCAGACGGCTTCCAAGAAGACAAACACCTTACGTTAACCGTTACCGGAAATAGAAGCGCTGAAAGTTGGACAAAACCCCAAGAAAAATCAGACTTCTTTTTAGTAAAAGGATATGTGATGGCGGTACTAAGCCGATTAGGCATCGATCAAAAAGTAAACAGTTTACCGTTTGCTAATGATGTGTTTGCCGAAGGATTAGCCTTAGCCATTGGAAAAGAAATCATTGTAGAATTTGGAACCATCAAAAAATCAATCCTAAAACACTTCGACGTCAAACAAGAAGTAGTGTTTGCTGATTTTAATTGGGACAAATTACAGAAATACATCACTACTAAAATCAAATTCACCGACATTCCTAAATACCCAGAAGTGCGTCGTGATTTTGCTTTATTAGTAGATGAAAACGTAGCGTTTGAGCAAATCTTTACTATTGCAAAACAAACCGAAAAAGGCGTATTGAAAGACGTCAATCTGTTTGATGTGTACCAAGGTGCTAACCTACCCGAAGGAAAAAAATCGTATGCCGTAAGTTTCATTTTACAAGACGATTCAAAAACCTTAACCGACACGCAAATTGATAAAATCATGAGCAAGCTTCAAAGCAATTTTGAAAGCCAGTTGGGCGCGAGCTTGAGGTAGTTTTCAGTGGTCAGTGGTTAGTGATCAGTATTCAGTGGTCAGTATTCAGTAGGTCAAGTATACATTTCAACATTCGTTGTTCGTAATTCGTTGTTCGTTGTTCCTAGAGAAATCAACGCCTAGTTTGTCATGCTGTAAAGCATCTTAACCACAAAGAGCACAAGGAATGCACAAAGTTTACTAAATACTTTTCTGAATTCTAAATTCCTATCTCTGAACACTAATCACTGAATACTGATCACTAACCACTGACCACTCCCATCTCCCATCTCCCCCCTCCAAACTCACCCTCTTGTCTTTTTCCCCAAAAATCACTATTTTAGCACCATGATAAAAGTCGTACTCATTGGTTCCGGGAATGTAGCGCAACACTTAATACAAGTGTTTTTGCAGGCTCATGAGGTAGATTTGGTGCAAGCGGTAGCTCGTAATCCAAGTCACTTAGCGGCATTGCTTCCAATGGACAAAATCACGAATGACTATCAAAAAATTACCGAAGCAGACGTTTATATTGTAGCGGTGTCAGATGATGCTATTGCTGAGGTAGCGGCCCAATTACCGTTTAACAACAGACTGGTAGTGCATACTTCAGGATCTTCGGATATTTCCGTAGTACAAGACAACAATAGAAAGGGCGTGTTTTATCCGTTACAAACTTTTACCAAAGGCAAGGCAATTGATTTTGCTGAAATTCCTATTTGCATCGAAGTACAACACGAAGAAGATTTCCAACTTTTAGAAAAATTAGGGCATTGCATTGCACAAAAAGTAGTGGCACTTTCTTCTGAACAACGCAAGAGTTTGCATGTTGCCGCTGTGTTTGTATGTAATTTTGTGAATCATTTGTATCACATTGGGCACGAAATTTGTACAGAACACGACATACCGTTTGAAGTACTGCATCCGTTAATCCAGGAAACCGCTCGTAAAATTGAGTCCCTTGCGCCTAGTGCGGCACAAACGGGTCCAGCTTTAAGAAACGACACCAAAACGATAGAAAAACATTTAGATTTCATAGAAAATCCCGAATACAAAACAATTTATCAATTACTCACACAATCGATACAACATGTCAAAAAGTTATAAAGAAATCATGAACCAAATTACCACCTTCGTCTTTGATGTCGATGGGGTATTAACCGATGGCACCATACACGTAACGCCAACTGGTGAAATGTTGCGCAACATGAACATTAGAGACGGTTACGCTATGAAAGCCGCACTTGAAAATGGCTACACTGTCTGTATTATTTCGGGCGGAAGTAATGAAGGAGTGCGAGTGCGCTTTCGCAATTTAGGCATCACCGATATTTATTTGGGCGTACCCAATAAAGTTGAAACCTTTAAAGAATTCACCGATATCTATGGCATTGCTCCAGAAAACGTATTGTATATGGGCGATGACATTCCAGATTATCACGTAATGCAATTAGTAGGACTACCAACCTGTCCACAAAATGCCGTTCCAGAAATCAAAGGAATTTCACACTACATTTCACACATCGAAGGAGGGAAAGGCGCTGTGCGCGATGTCATTGAACAAGTCATGAAAGTACAAGGCAAATGGATGGAGCATTTTGATGCGAAGTTTGATTGATGAGGGAAGATGGAAGATGGAAGATGGAAGAACTTTGTGAAACTTTGTGATTGACTTTGTGTGACTTTGTGTTAAATAATAAACCATATAAGAGATGCTTAACAGTAGGTCAAACTAAACGTTAATTTTATTAGCCACGGATTAAAAGATTAAATGGATTAAATTGAACAAGGAATGATGAACAAGGAACAACGAATGTTGAAATGGAATAAGAAAACCGAAAAAAAAATGAAATACTTAAAACTCATAAAATACCAAAACCTACTCTTGCTTGCCACGATGCTATTGGTATTTCGGTATTTATTTTTAACGCAGTCCTATATTGATTTAGCGCTAACTGATTTCAACTACTTTCTTTTAGTGTTGTCAACGGTTTGTATTGCTGCAGGTGGAGCTGTAATGCAGCACATTGTAAATCAGGAAGAGGATGAGATCATTCATCCACAAAGCAGATTGGCAGGTAACACAATTACTGAAACAAGTGCTTATAATTGGTACATTGGTTTAACCATTGTTGGTGTGGGTATTGGTTTTTACTTGGCCAATGTAATATACAAACCCACCTTTGCCTCCCTTTTTGTATTGGTTGCTACCCTACTCTATGTTCAAGCCACCAACTTGAAACAAATTCCGTTTATCAATAATTGCATCACTGCGCTATTAGTAGCCATACCCATTGTAACAATTGCCTTGTTTGATGTTTTTCCGGCGACTGATGCCATTAATAAAGTGCGCATGGGTGAAGTATTTGGCATTCTGATTGATTATGCTATTTTTAGTTTCTTTTTGGTACTACTCAAAGAATTGGTTAACGACTTAAAAAACAAACAAAACGATGAAATGGTAGGCAATACTACCCTTGCCACACGATTAGGGCTTCTAAAAACAAAAATAATTGTAGGAGTGTTCGTTATACTTATTCTTGCTATGATACTGTATTACTGCAAGAACTACTTGTTTGAATTAAACCTGGCCTTATATTATATTTTAATTACTATGGTAGGGCCGCTTTTACTTGTAGGACTGAAATTAATCAACAGTACAAACGCTAAAGAATTTATAGTATTGAATCGCGTACTACAATTTGTATTGATTACTAGTCTGTTTTCCATTGCCGTTATTATTTACTCCATACAACATGCTTAACGAAATTGTACACCATAAAAACATTATATTAGCTTCGGGTTCACCCAGAAGGCAACAGTTTTTTAAAGACTTGGCTATTCCGTTTACTATTCGGTTAAAAGATATTGAAGAAGTATATCCCAATCATTTAAAAGCGGAAGAGATTACCAATTATTTAGCCGAACTAAAAGCAAATGCCTTTGAAAACGAACTGGCACAAAACGATGTATTAGTAACCTCGGATACTATTGTTTGGCTCAACGGCACAGCATTGGGTAAACCAAAAGATCCTGCCGATGCCTTTGCGATGTTACAAAAATTATCGAATCAAACCCACGAAGTCATTACGTCGGTTTGTTTGAAATCAATAGAAAAAACCGAAGTATTTCATTGTGTTACGAAAGTTACCTTTGCTACACTATCTGATGCCGCCATACAATATTATTTAGACCAATACCAACCTTTTGATAAGGCCGGAAGTTATGGCATACAAGATTGGATTGGGTTAATAGGTATTTCAAGAATTGAAGGATCGTATACCAATGTGGTGGGATTACCTACCGAATTACTGTTTAAAAAATTAATAGCCTATGTTTAAGTTAGTTGAAAATCCGTATTTACATGAAGAAATTGGAACGTTAATCGTACTGGTTTTATATTTCATTTTTAGAATAAGCAGTACAAAAATCGTACGCAAATATGCTAAAATGAATTCGATATTAGAACACCGAACAAACTTGGTTATTAAATACATTCATATACTCATCAACATCTTGGCTTTTGCTTCAATCGTCATCATTTGGGGGGTAAAGAAAGATCAAATTTTGTTGATTACCTCTTCGGTATTTGCAGTGGTGGGTGTAGCATCGTTTGCCCAATGGTCTATATTGAGTAATATTTCTGCGGGAATCATCATCTTTTTTTCCTATCCGTTCAAAATTGGTGATAAAATAAAAATTCACGATAAAGATTTTCCGGTGGAAGGCGAAATCATGGATGTAAAAGCGTTTTATATTATTTTACAATCGAGTGATGACGAACTCATTACGTACCCTAACAACCTGTTGATGCAAAAAGGAATATCGGTGATTTACAGAGTTGCAGAGGAAAAAGAATTTTTTGATTAAATACTAATTAGCATGCTGAAAAAATATACGTTACTCGTACTCCTTTGTTGCTCGACTACCTTATGGGCTCAAGCACCACAGAAACTAAATTCAGTTGATATTTATGAGCAATTACAAAAGCTCAACTTTTTAGGAAAAGTATTGTATGTAGCGGCGCATCCTGATGATGAGAATACCAAATTAATTACTTATTTTTCCAATCAGTATCATGCGCAAACTGCCTATTTGTCGTTAACCCGAGGTGATGGCGGTCAAAACTTAATTGGTACTGAACTTAGAGAGAAATTAGGCGCCATTCGTACTCAAGAATTATTAGCCGCACGAAGAATTGATGGTGGCGAACAGTTTTTTACCCGTGCGAATGATTTTGGTTTTTCAAAAGAACCGAATGAAACCTATGCCATTTGGAACAAAAACGAAGTATTGGAAGATGTATTGCAAGTAATTGAAACCTTTCGCCCAGACATCATCATCAATCGATTTGCACACAACACCCCTGGATCTACTCACGGCCATCATACCGCATCGGCACAGTTGAGTTTAGAAGCTTATGCCTTAACTCCTTATCAGCCAAAAAGAGTGTTTTTTAATACTTCATGGTGGTTTTACGGAAGTCAGGAAGCCTTTGAAGCAGCAGATAAATCCAATTTAGTGGCGATTAATTCCAATGTGTTTTATCCGTTGAAAGGAAAAAGTAATAATGAAATTGCTGCATTAAGCCGAAGTCAGCATAAATGTCAAGGCTTTGGAACGCTAGGATCACGAGGAGAAGAAACCGAATATTTAGAATTACTAAAAGGTGATTTACCGAAAAACAGTTCGATATTTGAAGGCATTGACACCACTTGGAATCGCGTAGCAGGCGGAAAAGAAATTGGAACCCAACTCTATGCAGTGGAGAAAAACTTCAACTTTGAAAACCCATCGGTACATATTCCTAATTTAGTAGCCGCCTACAATTTGATTCAAAAACTTGAAGACAGTCATTGGAAAGCCATAAAAAGCAAACAAATTCTAAAAATTATAGAAGCCTGCAGTGGCTTATTTATGGAAGCGGTTGCCGATACCGAAACTACTACGAAAGACAGCAAGTTTAACCTTACTTTTGAAGTCATTAATAGAAGTGCCTCAACCGTTAAATTAATAAGTGTTAGTGCGCTGAATATTCAAGATGCCACTAAAAATGTGGTTTTGAAGAACAATGAAAAGCTCAATTTTCAGTTTAAAGATTGCGCTATAGCAAGTACTTCCGATTATTCCAATCTATTTTGGCTTAAAGAAAAAAAATCAGAAGGAATGTATCATGTATCCGATAAATCCTTGAGAATAGTACCTGAAATTTCAAGTAATTATCCGGTTGTATTTACATTAGAGATTGAAGGTACTCAAATTGAATTTGTAAAAAACATCAGTTATAAATTCAACAATCCCGACGACGGAGAAACGTATGTACCGTTTACTGTATTGCCGAGTGTAACTACTGCTATTGCTCCAAAAGTTGTGATTTTTAACAACGTACAACCCAAAGAAATCACCGTGGTGGTAAAAGCCCATCGTGCAGGTGTTTCAGGAAAATTATCGTTGCAACTTCCCGAGGATTGGAGTGCGAGTCCAACGGCAATTCCGTTTACTATTGCGGCTAAAAATGAAGATCAAAAATTCACGTTTAAGATATTCCCTGGTAAAAAAGAGGTAACGACTATGCTCAAAGCACTGGTTGAAATAGACAACCAAACTATTGATGCTGAATTAATTACTATTCAATATCCACATATTCCAAAGCAAACTATTTTAGTGCCTTCAGAAGCCAAGCTGGTAAAATTGTCTATTGAAACCAAAGCAAAAACGATTGCTTATATTATGGGTGCAGGCGATGAAGTTCCTAAAAGTTTAGAGAATTTAGGATATACCGTAACTTTGATACAACCCGAAGCAATTACCCTTGAAAAACTCGCCCCATTTGACGCTGTACTGTTAGGAATTCGTGCGTTTAATGTAGTTGACGAATTGAAATTTAAGAACAAAATATTGTTTGAATACGTTAAAAATGGTGGTAATGTAATTGTTCAATACAACACTACTAATAACTTAGTAACCAAAGAAATAGCACCTTTTGAATTAAAGCTTTCTAACGATCGTGTGACCAATGAAAAGGCTAAGGTTACCTTCTTAGCACCTGATCATAAAGTATTACATTATCCGAATAAAATTACTGAAAACGATTTCACTGGCTGGGTACAAGAACAAGGGTTATATTACCCGAACAAATGGGGTAACGAATTTATCCCTATTTTAGCATCACATGATGAAGGCGAAACTGAAAAGAAAGGAAGTTTATTAATTGCTAAGTTTGGAAAAGGAAATTACATCTATACCGGTTTAAGCTTCTTTAGAGAATTACCCGAAGGTGTGGGCGGTGCCTATCGATTACTGGCTAATATGATTGCGTTGGACAACTAATGAATTTGATTTTTGAACTTGAAACTTGACCCGAGGTGCATCCGAACAGAGCAAAACTAAACTTGACCCGAGGCGAAGCCGAACGGAGCGAAGCTAAACTTGAAACTTGAAACAAAAACTTTATGGAAGAACAAAAACATAAATGGAAAAAAAGCTACAGCATCGTTTTGATTCTAAATGCTTTGTATATTTTAATTTTCTATTTACTAATGGAAATATACAACTAGTATGGAAATTTTAGATTGGATTGTATTATCTACTACCCTATTTTTTATTGTAGTCTATGGGGTTATAAAAACCAAAGGAAGCACTACGGTAAAGGATTACCTATTAGACAACAACGAAACCCCTTGGTTTACGGTTGGAGTATCCGTAATGGCAACCCAAGCCAGCGCAATTACTTTCCTATCGACACCAGGACAAGCCTATCACGACGGCATGGGCTTTGTGCAATTTTATTTTGGATTACCAATAGCCATGATTGTTATTGCATATACGTTCATACCTATATACCACCGTCTTAAAGTCTATACTGCTTATGAATATTTAGAACAGCGCTTTAATGTTCAAACCCGCACCTTAGCAGCTGTTTTGTTTTTAATTCAAAGAGGACTGGGAACAGGAATTACCATATATGCACCTTCCATTATTTTATCGGCATTACTGGGTTGGAATTTAACGTTCTTAAATATTTTTATTGGCGTGTTAGTAATCATCTACACGGTTACAGGCGGTACAAAAGCAGTGAATGTCACCCAAAAGCAACAAATGTTTGTCATCATGTCGGGTATGTTCATTACCTTTTTTGTCATTTTAGCCTATTTACCAGAAGATGTTGATTTTTCAAATGTACTGCATATTGCGGGTGCCAATGGTAAAATGGATATTTTAGATTTTTCCTATAATCCAGAAACTCGCTATACCGTATGGAGTGGAATAACCGGTGGATTTTTCTTAATGCTTTCTTATTTTGGAACCGATCAATCACAAGTAGGTCGCTATCTTTCGGGAAAATCGATTAAAGAGAGTCAAATGGGACTCATCATGAATGGTCTTTTAAAAGTACCTATGCAATTCTTTATTCTATTAACTGGAGTATTGGTTTTTGTATTCTTCCAATTTAATGACGCCCCATTGCATTTTAATCCAACCAATGTTGAGAAGGTACTCCATTCGGATCAAAAAAAGGAATATGAAGCGCTTGAAGCAGAACTCAACCAAATCAATATTGATAAAAAAGTAGTCAATCAAATTTACATCGAACAGTTAAAGCACAATGCTTATGACAATCCTACGCTTAGAAAAAAGATGATTGCACTTTCATTGGAAGAAAAAGAATTGCGAAATACAGCAAAAGAAATCATTTCTAAGGCCGATGATAGTGCCGAAACTAATGACAAAGATTATGTGTTTTTATATTTCATAATGAATTACTTGCCTAAAGGACTGTTGGGATTGTTGCTCGCTGTAATTATCAGTGCTGCGATGTCCTCTAGTGCTTCGGGATTAAATTCTTTGGCAGCTACTTCCGCTATTGATTTGTACAAACGTAATGTAACCGTAAAAACAGAAAAACAATATGTAGTAGCTACACAATATTTCACCTTGTTTTGGGGAATCATTGCCATTGGTTTTGCTTGTGTGAGTTCGCTATTTGAGAATTTAATTCAATTGGTCAACATCATTGGATCCATATTTTATGGAACCGTTTTAGGTATTTTTCTCATTGGATTTTATTTTCACTACATCAAAGGAAAAGCAGCCTTCTATAGCGGTTTGATTAGTCAAACTATTGTAATACTTATTTTTCTAAAATACATTTTGTTTGAATCCAATGAAAGTGAAAAATTAGGGTATTTATGGTTGAATTTAATTGGGGTACTGTTAACCATAAGTATTGCATTTCTGTTGCAAAAAACCTTCCGAACTAAAGCATAAAAAAAAAGTCCAGTAAAAATACTGGACTTTTTTTATTAATACAATCTAAAATTATTTAGACCATTCAGCTATGCTGTCTTTATTCATTTTTTCATAATCGCCATTACCTGCTTTAGTTGCTAGAGCTAACGATTCTTTAGCTGTTGTAATAGCTCCTTTTTTATCACCTGATTTCGCTTGAATTAATGATTTCAAACGCAAATACCAATATGGTACATCTTTATCTTTAGGCATCAAGCTAATTGCTGTATTCACCCAAGTTAACGCTTTATTCAAATCATTATTCGACTGGTAAAAATATTGTGCTGCTGCAAAATAATCACCTGCAGCAGGTCCTGCTAACGTTTTCTCGATACTCTTCATTGCAGCCTCTTGTGTAGGAACTGTAAATGGAATACTTACCAATGTGCGCTCCCATGATAATTCAATCACCCCAGCATCATTGGTTAAATTGTTTAGAAAAATTGAAAACGACTCCACCGATTTTGTAGTAGTCTCAGGCTTTATACTTACTGTAAGTGCTACTTTTGAATCATTCCATTCTTCTGGTAATCCCCAGTTATTGGTTTCAGAGTAAAAAATAACATCCCAACTATCTGCTTTTGGCGTTGTGAATAATGCATATTTTCCTTTCTTAAGTTCTTTACCCGCAATTTTAGTGTCTTCACTAAAAGAAATGATAGTGTTATTGTTGGCACCGGTTCTCCAAAGTTTGCCAAATGGAACTAAATCGCCATAAACAGTTCTTCCTTTTGCACTAGGTCTAGAATACTCAACTTGAATATTTGTCAATCCTACCACCTGATCAATTTTAGCCAATGGACTCGCTTGTGGAGTTTTAACTTGTGCTGTAACATAAAAATTGGCTAACAAAAGCGCCAATAAAATACTTATTTTTTTCATGATTTATTTGTTTAGTGTTCCAAAATTACAAATTGTATTTGAACCAAATGTTAATTATTACTTAAATAGAATATTTTGTTTAATGTTTTAGTTTTTATGTTGAACAATTTTAATAACTTTACAAGAAATAAAGATTATATGAAAATATACCGTTTACACACCAAACAAAACTTACCCATAACCCTAGATGAAGCTTGGGAGTTATTATCGGACCCAAAAAATTTACAAAAAATTACCCCAGAATATATGGGATTCAAAATTTTATCAGGAGCCGACCGACCAATGTTTCCTGGACAAATTATCCAATACATTGTGACGCCAGTTTTGGGCATTCCTACGAAATGGGTTACCGAAATAACTCATGTGGTAGACAAACAATATTTTGTAGATGAACAACGCTTTGGACCTTATGCATTATGGCATCACAAACATTTTATTAAAGAAATTCCGGGTGGTGTTGAAATGGAAGATATTATAGATTATAAAGTACCTATGGGGATTTTAGGCCAATTAGTGCATCCTTTTTTGGTGAAGCCAAAACTAGATGAAATTTTTAATTATAGAAGAAAAAAATTAATTGAATTATTTGGTGAATTTAAAAATTAAAATTAAAATATATGAAAAATATACTATTAATAGGCGGTTCTTATGGCATTGGGTTAGCCATAGCGAAAGAACTTCAGAACGATAATAAGCTATTTGTAGCTTCAAGAACCAATGAAAATTTAGCGGGATTAAACGTTACCCATATTCCGTTTGATGCTACAACTGATAGTTTGGACACCTCTCAACTACCTGCAATTATTGATGGATTAGTGTATTGCCCAGGAAGTATTAATTTGCGTCCGTTTAGAGGCTTAAAACCTGAAGCCTTTGAAGCTGATTTACAGATTAATTTCATTAGTTTGGTCAAAGTTATTCAGGCAGTATTGCCTAATTTAACTGCTGGCGAACAATCGAGCATTGTATTATTCAGTAGTGTTGCAGCAACGATGGGAATGCCTTTTCATACTAGTGTAGCGGCTGCAAAAGGAGCTATTGAAGGATTTGCAAAAGCATTAGCGGCAGAATATGCACCTAAAATTAGAGTCAACGTGATTGCACCGTCTTTAACCGATACACCATTAGCTGATAAATTCTTGAACAATGAAACCAAACAAGAGAAATCTGCTGAGCGTCATCCATTGAAACGATTTGGAACACCTGAAGACAGCGCTCAAATGGCAACTTTCTTATTAAGCGATAAAAGCAGTTGGATTTCAGGACAAGTGTTTCATGTAGATGGCGGTATGTCGACTTTATTGGTTAACGGTTAAAATAACTTGAAACCTTAAACTTGAAACAAAATAAAAACATGAACATTTTTTGGTTTAGACGCGATTTAAGAATTGAGGATAACGTAGGTCTTTTTCATGCTTTGAATAGTGCTGAAGAAGTGCTTCCTATTTTTATTTTTGATGAGCATATTTTATCGCAACTTCCAAAAGAGGATGCTCGGGTTTCTTTTATTCATGCCCAATTAGAAAAAATTCAAGCGGTATTAAATACCGTTGGAAAATCGTTAGCGGTATTTCACGGCAAGCCAATCGAAGTATTTGAAAAACTGATTACTGAAAATAAAATTTCGGCGGTGTATACCAATCACGATTACGAACCTTATGCACGCAATCGAGATAAAGAGTTGAATCAGTTATTTGTAAGTAAAGAAATTTCATTCTTGACCTCAAAAGATCAAGTTATTTTTGAAAAGAGCGAAGTGGTTAAAGATGACGGAACGCCTTATGTGGTGTTTACGCCCTATTCAAAAAAATGGAAAGAAAACTTCAAGAAGATTAAATTAGCTCATTATCCATCGGAAGAAAAATTGGATAAAATTGCACAACACTCCTACCCTTTTTTATCATTGGCGGACATTGGTTTTGAAAAATCAAATATAAAAATTTCTGCTTTTGATGTTTCCACAACTTTAATTCAGAATTATGAAGCCACACGAAATTTTCCTGCGGTAAATAAAACCTCTTATTTAGGAATTTATCTTCGCTTTGGTGCGGTTTCCATTCGTAAAATGATTGCAAAAGCGATTGCTGAAAAGAACGAAACCTTTTGGAACGAATTGATTTGGCGCGAATTCTTCATGCAAATATTATGGCATTTTCCCCATACCAAAAATGGAAGTTTCAGACCGAAATATGACGCTATTCAATGGGATAATAACGAAGATTTATTTAAAAAATGGTGCGAAGGAAAAACCGGCTATCCTTTTGTAGATGCTGGCATGCGCGAACTCAATGCAACAGGTCATATGCACAATCGTGTGCGTATGATTGTCGCTAGTTTTTTATGTAAACATTTATTAATAGATTGGCGTTGGGGCGAAACCTACTTTGCACAAAAATTGTTGGACTACGAAATGGCAAGTAACGTTGGAAATTGGCAATGGGCTGCAGGTTCTGGTGTTGATGCGGCACCGTATTTTAGAATTTTTAATCCTACTGAGCAAGTCAAAAAATTTGATAAAGATTTAGTGTACATTAAAAAATGGATTCCAGAATTGAACACCGATAATTATCCTAAACCTATTGTAGATCATAAGGAAGCCCGAGAACGGTGCTTGAGAGTATACAAAGAAGCAGTTGGTTAGTTCAGTGTTCAGTAATCAGTTTTTAGTGTAACAGTGTTTTAAATTAATTTTGTGGTTTAGTGCCTTTGTGGCAAAAAAAACTTATAATATGAAAATTGTTTGGTTCAAGAGAGATTTGCGTTTGCACGATCATGAAGCCATGCATGAAGCCTTATCAGCTTCGGGGAAAACGTTGTTGCTTTATATTTTTGAACCCTCGGTACTAAATGATTACCATTATAGTCAGCGTCATTTTGCTTTCATCAAACAATCTCTTGAAGCGTTACAAAAAGAACTTTTACAATATCACACACAAATTTTGATCGTTCGTGGTGAAGCAGTTCCTGTCTTTGAAAAACTATCCGAACTGATTTCGATTAAAGCTGTTTACTCCCATCAAGAAACAGGTATTCAACTGACTTATGAAAGAGATTTAGCAGTAACTCAACTGCTAAAAGAAAAAGGGATTATCTGGAACGAATACCTTACTAATGGAGTGATTCGAGGTATAAAAAATCGGAAAAAGTGGAAAGAAGATTGGTATGATTATATGGATAAAGATTGTTTACCTTTTCATCCAACTCCCCGAAGTTTTGTAAAATATATTGAGATTGAGGAATTAGAAAATCACTTTGAAATACCGTCTATAAAAACCATAGTTGATCCTAATTTTCAGAAAGGAGGCGTTCCGACCGCATTGCGTTATATGAACTCATTTTTTGAAGAACGGGTTTATAATTACAGTAATCACATTTCAAAACCCGAATTAGGCAGAAAAGGCTGCAGCCGATTATCGCCTTATATAGCTTGGGGAAATTTATCAATTCGAGAAGTATACACCAAAGCTTGGGAAGTGCATCAACAAGGAAAATTCAAACGCCAAATATCCAATTTTGCATCGCGTTTACGTTGGCAAGCCCATTTTATTCAAAAGTTTGAAATGGAAAGCACCATGGAATTCATTGCGGTCAATAAAGGGTATCGTAATTTGAATCAAAAAGTCAATGAAAAATACCATAAAGCTTGGATAACAGGAAAAACGGGTGTGCCATTGGTTGATGCGTGTATGCGTTGTTTGAACACGACGGGGTATTTGAATTTTAGAATGCGGGCTTTGGTGGTTTCGTTTTACACGCATCATTTGTTCCAACCGTGGCAAAATTGCAGTCCGCATTTGGCACAACAATTTTTAGATTTTGAACCCGGAATTCACTATCCTCAAATTCAAATGCAAGCAGGTGTGACTGGAATTAATACGTTACGCGTTTATAATCCGGTGAAAAATTCATACGAACATGATGCTGATGGCACTTTTATCAAAAAATGGATACCTGAATTAGCGCACATTCCTGCAGCATTTATTCATGAACCCTGGAAATTAACACCTATTGAACAAATGCTATATGATTTTGAAATAGGGAGAGATTATCCAATTCCAATAGTGAATTTGGAAGAAGCGCGTAAATTTTCAAGCGATTTCTTTTGGTCCATGCGAAAAGATGAATCGGTAAAAAATGACAGCAAACGAATTGTTGACAAACACACGTTTCAAGACTAAGTTAAATTTTTCACACACTCAAAATTTAATTCGTTAAAGTGCTGAATAACCTTGTTAGCTTTAGATAAATCTTGATTTTTAGAGTGAAAACTATTGTAACCAACGCAAAAAATTCCTGCAGAAACGGCAGCTTGAATTCCGTTGGTACTGTCTTCAATTACGATGCAATTTTCTTTAGGAGCAATAGATAAACTCGCAGCATGTTCAAAAATTGCAGGATGTGGTTTTGACTTTGGAAAATCTTCGCCCGAAACAATATGGGTAAAATATTGATGCAAATTAAAACGGGTAAACACTCGGTTAATCGTAACATTTGACGCTGAAGATGCTACAATTAATTGCATTCCGTTTGCGTGTAAATCTTTGATTAAATCTTCTACTCCTTCAATTAAATACAAATCTTCTTTTGAATCAAAGGCATCATTGAAAAGATTTCGTTTGGTAAGAATTAAATCTTCCACCTCTTCCACTAAATCGAATTGTGCTTTTAATTTCTGAAAAATATTACGCGTAGAATTTCCGGTAAATGAAGTATACATTTCGGGAGTAACTTCGATGTTTAATTGCTTAAAATGTTGGTGATACGCATAATGATGCACCGGTTCGGTATCTACAATTACGCCATCCATATCAAAAATTACTGTCTGAATCATATTATCTAAAAAAAATAAAGAAACACAAATTTCACTAATTAGCACAAATTATACTATGTTTTCTTTGTAAAGTGAAACCTACAAAGCTTTTCATTTATACTCTTCTATGTGTCTATGTGTTAAAAAAAATTAAAACTCAAATTCTTTGCCATCGTCGGCTAAAAGTACGTTTTCAAAAATCGTTTGTGCTTCTGTTTTGAACAGTTCAATGGAACCATATCTGGTAGAATAATGTCCTAAAATTAGTTGTTTTACTTTGGCTAACTTCGCAATTTGAGCTGCTTCTTTTGCCGTAGCGTGTTTTGTTTTTTCGGTAAAGTGCGCTTCCGATTCTAAAAAAGTAGCTTCATGATAGAGAACATCAACTTCTTTTATGAAGGGAATTATTGATTCATCATATTGTGTATCACTACAAAACGCATAACTTTTAGTTGGATCTGGAGGTAACGAAAGTAACTCATTTCCAATTACTTCTCCTGAATCTAAGGTAACACTACCTCCTGCTTTTATTTTATCGAAATATACTTTTTCAATTTTGTATTGGGCAACGGCTTCAATATTCAAATGGCGTTTACCTACTTTTTCTTGAAATAAAAACCCATTAGTATACACGCGATGATTTAATGGAATAGTCTTTACAACTACCGTATCATCTTCAAAAATGAGTTCGCTTTCTTTAGATTCTAGTTCGTGAAAATACAAATTGTAACCTGTGTACGATCCCGAAGCACGTAACTGTAATAAAATGATTTCTTTGATTCCTTTGGGACCATAAACATGTAAATCATTTTCGCGATTGAGCAACATAAACGTAGAAATCAAACCAATTAACCCATAAAAATGATCACCGTGCAAATGCGATATAAAAATATGATTAATGCGAGAAAACTTAATTTTGTGTTTGCGTAATTGCACTTGAGTTCCTTCGCCACAATCGATTAGAAATAAATGGTTTTTCATTTCTAACACTTGTGAAGTGGGATTGGATATGGTTCTAGGAGTAGCTGCGTAACAGCCAAGTATTTGTAGTTTCATCTTCCTTATGGTACCTGCATCTATTTTAATGATGAACTATCTTCATTATTTTGTTCTTTGCCTAATTTGACTATTTTTATAATAAAATATAGCATAATTAGACCATTTGCAATTAGTTTAAAATAATCATAATCATTTGTTTTAAAAGATGTTATGATACTTTTTGCTAATAAAAATGTCATTACAAATAAAGCAATGGCATACAAATAAATAAGAGTTGTTTTTGATATTTTCATACAATTAAAATCCTAAATCACGTTCAATTTCTTCCATATTAATGATGTCTTGCGCCTCCAAAATAGTTGGCACAAGGGTTAAAGAAACTGGAACAGAGTTATAATCAATAGTGTTTGCAACGATTACAAACGATTTATTATTTTTTTTATGCAATTTTGAAATTGAAACAAATTGTTTTATTGAAGTACTGGTTATGTTTGAATTGTGCGTTAAATCAATAATTACATTTTGATCTTTAAAATCAGTCAATTTATTTAATAAATCTTCCAAAAAAGAATCTATATTATCATGTGCATCCTTTATAACAGTCTGATCTTCTTTATGCTCTACAATCATTATTGTTTAATTTTTGATGCCAATAAATAAATAACCGCCATGCGCACAGCTACACCATTTTCTACTTGATCCAAAATCACAGATTGTTGTGAATCGGCCACATCAGAAGTAATTTCAACACCTCTATTAATGGGACCCGGGTGCATGATTACGATTTCTTTATTGAGCGAATCTAATAGCTCTTTAGTTACACCATATTGTTGTGTATATTCTCTAGTAGTAGGAAAATAACTCACATCTAAACGTTCGTTTTGAACGCGTAACATATTAGCTACGTCACACCATTCTAATGCTTTACGTAAATTTGGTTCAACCGTTACTCCAAGTGATTCAATATGTTTAGGAATCAATGTTTTTGGTCCGCACACTTTAACTTCTGCGCCTTGCATTTGAAGTGCAAAGATATTTGATAGTGCTACGCGCGAGTGCAAAATATCACCCACAATTACAATTTTCTTTCCACCAACATCGCCTAATTTTTCTCTAATCGTAAAACTATCTAATAAGGCTTGTGTTGGGTGTTCATGAGCTCCATCACCTGCATTTACAATACTTGCCTTTACATTTTGTGACAAAAAATAAGCAGCTCCTGGGCTACTGTGGCGCATGACCACCATATCTACTTTCATCGAAATGATATTATTCACTGTGTCGATTAGGGTTTCTCCTTTTTTAACCGAAGACTGTGCTGCTGAAAAACTAATAACATCTGCAGATAATCGCTTTTGTGCTAATTCAAAAGAAAGTTTAGTTCGCGTACTGTTTTCAAAGAAAATGTTAGCAATAGTTACATCCCGTAATGAGGGCACTTTTTTAATAGGCCGATTGATAACTTCTTTAAACTGGTCAGCAGTTTCGAAGATTAAATCAATATCTTGTTTGGTAATGTGTTTTATTCCGATTAAATGATTTACTGATAATTCTTTCATTGCTTTGGATTTTCTGTTTTTATTTTGTTACCAAATAAACGGCGTCTTCTCCATCATTTTCAAGCCATTTAACTAATACTTTTTCATTATTTATAGCATCTACTTGTCTGCCTCTATAATCAGGTTGAATGGGTAAATGACGGCTAAATCTTCTATCAATTAAGGTTAAAAGTTCAACTTCAGAAGGTCTTCCAAAGGATTGAATGGCGGTTAAGGCTGCATTAATACTTCTTCCAGTGTATAATACATCGTCAATAAAAACCACTTTTTTATCTTCTACTAAAAAATCGATTTGAGTTTTATTTGCTTCTAATGGTTTTTCGCTTTTTCTAAAATCATCTCTAAAAAAAGTAATGTCTAAAAATCCCAATTGGATTGCAGTTACTTTATATTCTGTTTCTAAAATTTGTTTGATTCTTTCGGCTAGGAATTTACCTCTTGGTTGTAAACCGATTAAAATAGTGTTTGAGAAATCAAGGTGATTTTCAATTAGTTGGCAAGCTAATCGATGCAAGATGATGTGTACTTCTTTTGAAGTGAGCAAAACTTTTTGACCCATAATGAAGTTAATTTAATTACAAATTTAAAATTAAAAATTAAGGAATAAAAAAAAAGGACAATTAATTAATTATCCTTTTTCATGGTTATTTTTATTTTAGCTAAAATCTTGCATATTTCAAGAGCATCTTCCAATAAACTATTTGCTTCATTTTCGTTCAAATAATCTGTTTCTTTCATTAATTTTATCCAATAAACTGTTTCTCTCGACTCTTTATATGAAATGCTTATTTTTGAAATAAAATCAGCATTAGATTGACCACCAATAGCTTCTTCAATATTTGCACCAATACTTGTAGCACTTCTCAAAAATTGCTTTGACAAAATAAATTCTTTTTTTTCTTGCGTTAAAAATTTATAAGTATTTATTGCTCTAACTGCGAAAGCAAATGACTTTTGTTGAATAATATTTTCCTTTATACTCATTAATTTTTAATTCAAAATTTTTAATTTATTTATGAATACATTTTCTGTCTTAATTCTTTTATTTTTTCATCTTCTAAATATTCATCAAATGTCATGTATCGGTCGATGGCGCCATTTGGAGTTAATTCTAAGATTCTGTTACCTACTGTTTGTGCAAATTCGTGGTCATGAGTAGTGAACAATATTGAACCTTTAAAATTATTTAAGGAATTATTAAAAGCTGTAATTGATTCTAAGTCCAAGTGATTTGTTGGTTCGTCTAACATTAACACATTTGCTCTAATCATCATCATGCGTGATAACATACAACGCACTTTTTCTCCACCAGATAAAACGTTACATTTTTTTAAGGCTTCTTCACCTGAGAAAATCATTTTTCCTAAAAATCCACGAACATATACTTCATCGCGCTCTTCTTCGGTTTTTACCCATTGACGCAACCAATCCACCAAATTTAAATCAATTCCATCAAAATATTCGTGATTGTCTACCGGTAAATACGATTGTGTCGTAGTGATTCCCCAATCAAATGAACCCGCATCAGCAGTTATTTTATTGTTTAAGATTTCATAAAAAGCAGAGGTGGCTCTTGAGTCTTTTGAAAAAACTACAATTTTATCGCCTTTAGCCATGTTTAAATCAACATTTTTAAACAATGTTTCACCATCAACTGAAGCGGCTAAACCTTGTACATTTAAAATTTGATCACCTGCTTCTCTTTCTACATCAAAAATAATGGCTGGATATCTTCTGCTGGAAGGCTTAATCTCGTCTAAATTTAATTTTTCGATCATTTTTTTACGAGAAGTAGCTTGTTTTGATTTGGCTACATTCGCACTAAATCGTCGGATAAATTCTTCTAGTTCGGCTTTTTTCTCTTCCGCTTTCTTATTTTGTTGTGCTTTTTGACGCGCAGCTAATTGCGATGATTCATACCAGAATGTATAATTACCCGAATAATGTGTAATTTTTCCAAAATCAATATCGGATACGTGTGTACATACTGCATCTAAAAAGTGACGGTCATGCGATACTACTAAAACCGTATTTTCATAATTGGCTAAGAAATTCTCTAACCAACCAATAGTTTCAAAATCCAAGTCATTAGTAGGCTCATCCATAATTAATACGTCTGGATTTCCAAATAAAGCTTGTGCTAATAACACACGAACTTTCAATTTTCCGTCCAAATCAGCCATTAACGTATAATGGTGTTCTGTTCCAATTTCTAAATTAGATAACATATTTCCAGCATCGCTTTCTGCATTCCAACCATTCATTTCGTCAAACTGTAATTGCAATTCGCCTATTCTGTTAGCGTTTTCATCGGTATAATCGGCATACAAAGCATCCATTTCAGATTTTATCGTATGTAACACTTTATTTCCCATCAATACCGTTTCTAAAACCGTATGTTCGTCAAATAAGTTGTGATTTTGATTTAAAACTGACATCCTTTTACCAGGCTCAAGAATTACGCGACCCGATGTTGGGTCCATATCTCCTGAAATAATTTTCATGAAGGTAGATTTCCCAGCACCATTGGCACCAATGATTCCGTAGCAATTTCCTTGGGTGAACGTTGTATTTACTTCATCGAATAAAATTCGTTTACCAAATTGAACCGATAAATTTGAAACTGTTAACATTTTTGTATTTTTATAAAACTGATGCAAAAGTAGTAAAAATAGTAGATTTTTGAATGGTTTCTTACTATTTAATATTTGGTTTATTTTAACTGAATGTTAACAAGCTCGTTTGAATAATACTAATACATTTGTTTTATATAAAATAATCAAGTACATGGTTAAAAATTACGTTAAATACACTTTACCCCTATACATACTGATTTTGTCTTGTTTCACTTCCTGTAAAAAGGAGTTTGAAGCAGCAAACTATGTTGCATATTTTGGTGGTGAGGTGCAAAACCCACAAACGAACTATGTGCTTTTCCTAAAAGACAATGCCGTAATTGATACGATTTATTTAGACAAAAACAATCGATTCCTGCATAAATTTGATTCGTTAGCTCCAGGTTTATATACATTTAAGCACGAACCTGAATATCAATATGTTTATTTTGATAAAAACGATAGTTTAATGGTTCGAATGAATGCTTTTGATTTTGACAATTCTATTGTTTTTTGTGGTCGTGGTGATGAAAAAAACAATTTTTTAATGGAAATGTACTTAAAAAACGAAGAAGATAAAGGTACAATGTATGATGTTTTTGATCGGAATGTAAAACAATTTACAAAAAATATAGATTCTAGTTTTGCCATTCGTAAATCATTTTATTTAAAACGCAAAGCAGAAATTGGTTGGGACAAAACATTTGACACAGTAGCAAAAGCCAGTCTAGATTTTCATCATATTACCAAAAAAGAAATCTATCCTTATGCGCACGAGTTTAGAACAGGGGAAAAAATTAGAAAAACCTTACCTTCAAATTATTATGCCCATCGAAAAGAAGTAAATTATGAAAATCATGAATTAATTAATTATTCGCCTTTTATTAAATATGTAAGCATGATGCTCAACAATATGGCTTATGAAAAAAATATAGGAAACCTTAATGAAAACTCAATTGAAAATAATATAGAAAAGTTAAACATTACCAATAAAATAATCAAAAATGAAAAGGTGCGAAATGTGGTATTGAATAATGTAGCGCTCATGTATTTATTGGAAGATCAAAATATGTATAATAATACCAAATTCATTGAGCGTTATTTACAATTATCAACTGATGCCGCACTTGAAAAAGAAATTAGAACAATATACAATTCAGTACAAAACCTGAAAGTAGGCAATCGTCTTCCCAATATTAATTTAGTGAATGCAGAAAATAATCCAATTTCTTTAGATAAAATAATTACGAAACCTACCGTATTGTATTTTTGGACGACACATGCCGAATCTCATATGGCGGTTGCGCATCAGAAAATTGATTTCCTAAAAGCAAAACACCCGAATTACGATTTCATTGCGATTAATATTGACGATACGCAACCCAACTGGAATAATGCTTTGAAAAAATACAAATTAAACCCTTCTTATGAATTACATGCCGATGACTTTGAAACGATTCGAAATAAGTGGGTCATTACAAAGGTGCATCGTATTATTATATTGAATGCAGATGGTACTATAAAGAATGGATTTGCAAATCTATTTGACGTGAATTTTGAAACTAATCTTCAATAAAAAATTATTTATTCCCTTTTTCGTAATCAGCAATAAACTGAGCAATACCAATATCTGTTAATGGATGTTTTAATAAACCTGTAATAGATGATAAAGGTCCTGTCATTACATCAGCACCAATTTTAGCACAATTAATCACATGCATAGTGTGACGAACAGATGCTGCTAATATTTGAGTTTCAAATCCGTAGTTGTCATAAATTTGACGAATTTCATCGATTAAGTTTAAACCATCTGTAGAAACATCATCTAATCTTCCTAAGAAAGGTGAACAATATGTAGCACCCGCTTTAGCTGCTAATAATGCTTGTCCTGCAGAAAAAATCAAAGTAACGTTAGTTTTTATTCCTTTATCTGAGAAATATTTACACGCTTTTACACCTTCTTTAGTCATTGGTAATTTAACGACAATTTGATCATGTAAATCTGCTAACTCCTCACCTTCTCTAATCATTCCTTCAAGGTCCATAGCGTTTACTTCTGCACTCACATCTCCGTCAACAATATTACAAATAGCGACATAGTGCTTTAATATGTTGTCTTTTCCTGTAATGCCTTCTTTAGCCATTAATGATGGGTTTGTGGTTACACCATCTAAAATTCCTAATTCTTGTGCTTCTTTAATTTGCTCTAAATTAGCAGTGTCTATGAAAAATTTCATCTTTTATAATTTAATGTTGTGTGTTGTTTTGAAATGCAAAAGTAAGAAATCCATTTTGAATAAAATAAAAAAACCGCTCCATAAAATGAAGCGGTTTTATTAAAAATTTAAAATTGAATTATGCTTTATCGCTTGAAGTCGATTTAACAGCTAAATTGTAAATTACTAAACCAAATCCAATTTTGTTAATAGCATCAGCAATATTGTAAGCTACATCTACACTTCCTTTACCTAAAAAGTCTGTGTACCAACCATCAGTTCCTAACATGTAACCTAATGGATAGATAGCCCAACCTACTAATACGAACCAACATAAAATTTTGTGAGAAGATAAAACATTTCCACCAGCTGCAGCAGCTAGTTTAGAAGCTTCACCAAACCAAATTTCATAAGCGATTGCAAAATAAGCTAAACCAGAGATGAATCCCCATAAAGCTGCTTGATCACTAAAAATTGTTTCTCCAAAATAACCTGTAACTAACATAACTATTGAGTAAAAAATCATTTTCCACAATAAACTTTGTTTAGCACCAGCTACTTTTAAAATTAAATAAAACTCTAAACACATTAATGGAACAGTCAAAGCCCAATCAACATATCTAAAAAACGTTGGCGATTCTTGGAACGCATTCCAATAATCACGCATGTAGAAATAATGTACTGCAGCAATGAAGGTAATTAAACCTGAAACCAATACAGAAGTACGCCACTTTTTATCAAATTGACTTAATGATAAAAAGAAAAATGCTGAAGCAGCCATCATAGCCATGCTTCCAATAAAAAATGTAAAACCAACGTAATCATTAGGTAACATTTTTGTTACACCAGATGAAAGAAACATCAAATTTGTCATAATTAAAATAGTTTGAATTAGTTAATTATGTAAATTTATGAAATTTTATATTTAAAAAACAAATTTTTTTTGTTTATTTTTATAAAAAATGTTTAAAACAAAATTGATTTATAAATCTTAAACATGAGTAAAATATCAATAATAACAAGCTTTCTAGGCTTATGGCTAACTTCTTATTTATCAGATAATAACCAAATAATTTTTGGATTTTTTTTAATATTTACCTTCGGAATTTTGCATGGAGCTAATGATTTGGTACTAATTAATCGAATTGAAAAGAAAAAAAAGAGGCCTTTTATTAAAATAATTATAAGTTATGTTATAATTGTTTTATTATCTGTAATTCTATTCACCTCATTGCCAACTTTAGCCTTACTTTTATTTATTATTGTAAGTGGTTATCATTTTGGAGAACAACATTGGCAAATAATTTCTTATGAAAGAAATCTAGTAAGTAAATTATTTGAACTTACTTATGGTTTATTTATTTTGGGTCTTTTATTAAATTTTAATAGTAGTGAAGTCTCAAAAATAATTATTGAAATCACTTCAATAAATTTATCACCTATAGTATATAAAGTAATAGTTTTAGTGCTCGGCCTATTTTTAGTCTGCTTTTCTTATTTAATGGCGATAAAATCAAGTGATTTTAAAAAGAATATTTTAGAACAATTCTTTTATCTTGTTTTGCTTTGTGTTATTTTTAAAAGTTCAAGCTTAATTTGGGGCTTCACAATTTACTTTATTTTTTGGCACAGTATACCTTCGTTAAATGATCAAATAATTTTTTTATACGGTAGTTATAGTTTTACTCATTTTAAAAATTATTTAAAAACTGCATTTTGGTATTGGTTTGTGTCGTTATGTGGAATAACATTATT
>CAMDQL010000001.1 GCA_945905915.1 Flavobacterium psychrophilum | reverse complement strand
GAACCACTTGGATTACAAGGCGAACTGAACCACATCATTTTTGTTTTTGGAGTGATGGCCGCTTCTAATTGTTCGGGTGTGATTTTGAAATCGCTTTCCACAGATGTTGGTACTTCAACTGGAACACCACCAGAAAGTTTGATAATTTCGAAATAAGAAACCCAATAAGGTGCAGGAAGAATTACTTCGTCACCATCATTTAGCATGACTTGAGCGATGTTGTATAACGATTGTTTAGCTCCAGTAGAAACTACAATTTGAGATGGTTTATAGTCTAAATTGTTATCTCTTTTAAATTTTTTGCAAATAGCTTCTTTTAATTCTAAGTAACCTTCCACAGGTGTGTAGGTGCTGTAGTTTTCGTCGATCGCTTTTTTTGCAGCTTCTTTAATAAATTCAGGAGTATTGAAATCTGGTTCTCCTAAACTAAGGCTAATAATATCTTTTCCTTGCGCTTTTAATTCTCTAGCAAGTGCCGCCATAGCTAAAGTTTGTGAAACGGCTAAGTTGTTAATTCTATCCGATAACGGGTTCATAGTTGTGTGTTTGTTTATTCTAAAAAATGAAATGACTTGAATCAAGTTTTTAAATCAAAAATCTTAATTCCTAAATCGTTAATCTTATGCTAATTGTGGTTTTCTTCCTAATTCTCTCAAATGTTTAAAGTGAGAAGCAATTGCCGCGCGGGTTGTTTTAAACTCGTGATATGGCAAATTACATTCAGCAGCTGTTTGTTTTACAATCTCTGCAATTTTTTTATAATGAACGTGACTAATATTAGGAAAAATATGGTGTTCTATTTGATGATTTAATCCTCCTGTATAATAATTTATAATCCAGTTTTTAGGTGCAAAGTTTGCCGTAGTGAACAATTGATGAATTGCCCAAGTATTTTCAATTTCTCCGCTTTCATCTGGTAACGGATTAATGGTGTCTTCCACCACGTGAGCTAATTGGAAAACGACACTCAAAATCACACCAGCCGTGTAGTGCATTACAACGAAACCTAATAAAACTTTCCACCAAGTAATTCCTAAAACCATTGGTAAAACTAACCAAATTGAAAAGTAAATTACTTTTGTAATTACTAATGTTGTCCAAAGTATTGTTGGTTTTTTGAATTCGCCATAGGATAAATTTCTTTTTAAATAGCGTTTCATTTGAAGGAAATCAGTTGTGATAGCCCAGTTAAACGTTAATAATCCATATAAGAAAACCGAATAATAATGTTGGAATCTATGATGACTGTACCATTTAGCTGTTTTTGAAAAACGCAATATCCTTCCTGCTTCTAAATCTTCATCATGACCAATAATATTTGTATAGGTGTGGTGTAACACATTGTGCTGCACTTGCCAGTTGTAAACATTTCCAGCTAAAATATAAATACTTCCGCCCATTAATTTGTTTACCCAAGATTTGGTGGAATAGGCGCCGTGATTACCATCGTGCATTACGTTCATTCCTACGCCTGCCATTCCAATGCCGATTACTACATTAAGCAATAAATAAGTCCAAAACGGCATATCCATTGCTAATAAAAAGAAATAAGGAGTTAGGAAAAGACCAAACATTACAATGGTCTTTACGTGAAGTTTCCAATTTCCAGTTTTATCTAGTTTATTTTCTTTAAAATAATCGTTGACTCTTTTATTTAGGGTTCTAAAGAATTTTAGATTGTCGTCTTTCGAAAAAACAGGTGTTGCTGTATCCATATTTTAAAATTCAAGTTTTGTCAAAGATAAATATTATAATTTTTTCATTTATGATATTCCATACTTTTTATTAACCAAAAAACGTATTTTTGTGGAAAATTTAACGAATGGAAGCCATTTTAAGTCAATTTCCTAATTTAACTGAAATTCAAATACTTCAGTTTAAAAAATTGCAATCGCTATATGAAGATTGGAACGCAAAAATTAATGTCATTTCAAGAAAAGATATTGATGAATTATACACACGTCACGTTTTACATTCATTAGGGATTGCAAAAATTATCGAATTTCGTCCTGGGTCTAGAATTATGGATGTGGGAACTGGTGGCGGTTTTCCTGGAATTCCCTTGGCTATTTTACATCCTGAAGTTGATTTTTATTTGATTGATGTTATTGCTAAAAAAATAAAAGTAGTCAATGAAGTTGTTGCTGGGTTAGGATTGAAAAATGTTAAAGCTGAACAAAAACGTGCCGAATTAGTGAAGCAAGAATTTGATTTCATCGTAAGTCGCGCCGTAACCAATATGCCCGATTTTGTGAATTGGGTGGAAGACAAAGTGGCTAAAAAGCAACACCACGAATTAGCCAACGGAATTTTATACTTAAAAGGCGGTGATTTAACCGAAGAATTGACAGCGTTCCCAAAAGCTACACAATATAATTTGTCGGATTTCTTTACCGATGAATTTTTTGAGACGAAGAAGGTGGTGCATTTGCCGTTGAAGTATAAGAAATAGTTTTGAGGTGATGGGTGTTAGGTGATGGGTGAAAGGAAAAATAATATAAAACAAAACCCGATTCTCAAATGAAAATCGGGTTTCTTATTTTGTACTTCGAACTTCTAAACTCGTACTTGGAACTATCCTAAAAACGGATATTTATAATCTTCTGGTGTTACAAATGTTTCTTTGATTGTTCTAACAGAAGCCCAACGCAATAAGTTTTGTGCTGAACCCGCTTTATCGTTAGTTCCTGAACCTCTTGCGCCTCCAAAGGGTTGCATACCAACCACAGCGCCTGTTGGTTTGTCGTTGATGTAGAAGTTTCCTGCAGCATTTTGTAACGCAACGGTTGCTTCTTCCACCGCATAACGACATTGGCTAAATACCGCACCGGTTAAAGCGTATTCTGAAGTTTCGTCAACTAATTTCAATGTTTCAGACCATTTAGCATCTTCATACACATAAATCGTAACTACTGGTCCGAATAATTCAGTTTCCATTGTTGCGTATTTTGGATTTGAAGTTAAGATAACCGTAGGTTCAATGAAATAACCTTTTGATTTATCATAATTTCCGCCCATGATTACTTCGGCATCGCTGTCTTTTTTAGCTTGGTCAATGTAACGTGCTAATTTGTCAAAGGAAGCTTCTGAAATAACCGCTGTAATAAAATTACTCATATCTTCTGGCGAACCCATTTTCATTGATTTTAAATCGGATGCTAATTGAGTTTGAACAGCTGGCCATAAACTTTGTGGTACATATACACGAGAAGCGGCACTACATTTTTGTCCTTGGAATTCAAAAGCGCCACGAGCAATTCCTACTGCAACTTGCACTGGATTTGCAGATGGATGCGCAATGATGAAATCTTTTCCACCTGTTTCACCCACGATTCTTGGATAAGTTTTATAGGTTGCGATATTAGTTCCGATAGTTTTCCAAATATCATTGAAAACACCCGTTGAACCTGTAAAGTGAACTCCTGCTAAATGCGGATTTGATAAAACTACATCAGAAACCATTCCAGAATCTCCCATTACCATATTAATAACACCGTCTGGCATACCTGCTTCTTTGAAAACTTGCATAATTACATTTGCAGAATAGACTTGCGTTGCAGCTGGTTTCCAAATCACTACGTTCCCCATTAAAGCCGCGCTTGAAGGTAAATTTCCAGCAATAGCGGTAAAGTTAAAAGGTGTAATTGCGTACACAAAACCTTCTAAAGGTCTGTATTCAACACGATTCCACATGTCTGAAGTAGAAGCGGGTTGGTCTGCATATATTTTGGTCATGAATTCTACGTTGTAACGTAAGAAATCAATTAATTCACAGGCGGCATCAATTTCGGCTTGGTGAATGGTTTTTGATTGCGCAATCATTGTCGCCGCATTGATTTTAGCACGGTATGGCCCTGCTAATAATTCAGCTGCTTTTAAGAAAATACCAGCTCTGTTTTCCCAAGCCATCGCGGCCCATTTTTTACGAGCTTCTAATGCAGAAGTAATCGCTTTTTCAACTAAAACTCTGTCGGCTTGATGATAAATTCCCACTACATGTTGGTGATCATGCGGGGCTGTCATTTTTTTGGTATTGCCTGTTTTAATTTCTTCGCTACCAATATAAAGCGGAACTTCTATATAAGCGTTCCACATGGTTTTATAGGTTTCGGCAACTTTTGTTCTTTCTACAGAACCAGGTGCGTATGATTTTACGGGTTCATTAACCGCTTTTGGGACATTAAAAAATCCTTTTAACATGGTTTTCTATTTTTGTTTCACTTGTTTAGAACAGCGTCTTAGGGTGAAAATTAAACAATTTTGAGTGCTAATTTGTGTGTTTATTGTAAACGATTACAAAAATACAAAGTAAATTTTGAATAATCGATAACAAAAGTGCGTTTAGGTATTAAGGAAAAAATAAAATTAATTAAGCGCAAAAGGTGCTCCTAATTTAAAGGCAGGAATTTCAACTTTAAAACAACGTGTAGAAGTGAAATTTATCATATTAAAATGACCTTTCATGGCTCCTATGGCTGAAGATAATAAGCAGCCTGAAGAATAAGTATGCGTTTCTCCGGGTTTTAAAACTGGTTTTTTACCAATAACTCCTTCACCATCTACAATTTCCATGTCGTTTAGTGAATCATAAATTTCCCAATGGCGCGAGTTTAACTGAACAGAATCTTTACTTTGATTTTCAATTGTTACATGGTAGGTAAAGGCATAATGAATTTTGTAGTTTTTAAAGTAAGTACCTTCAAAACTAGTTAAAACAGAAATCTTTATTCCTCTTGTAATTTGGCTTACCATTTATTAAATATCTTTTTTAAAAGTAATCTTTTTCAAAATTACAAAAATTATAGTATTTTATTAGAATTGATTGTTAATTTTTTTGTAAAATGATAGAAATCAATTATTTCCAATCTTTTAAGAATTAATTTTTAATATCTTCACTATTGGTGTTTGCAATTCCTATAACCCTGTCGTATCGGTCATTATTGGCTCTGTAATAAATAAGTGCGGTGTAATTGTTTTCGGTTTGGAAATGATTTCCATCTATTGCATTTTCAAAGTCAATTTTCCCAGATTTATCTGCTAAAATATAATGATAATTAGTAAAACCTTGCTTTAATAATAGTGCTTTTTCGTATCGTTTAGTGGTTGAATTGAATTCCATTTTTGAATCTTCAGAAAGAGCATAATTATTAAACATTCCGACAACAAATAGTTCTTTTTCTAGTGCAAATGGTGCGTCTAAAGAAAAATAAACCCAAGTATAATCGGCTTCCGTTTCGGGATTGTTTGAATTAGCATTTTGAATAAAAAAATTGCCATTAATATCTGGAAAATAAGTATAAATACTGTTTTTTCTTGGAATATTTGTATAAAGATAGGAGTTGTAAATATTGTCACCTGAAGTTACTTTATAGACTGTATTGTTTGTGGCTCGGATTATTTTATTATCAATTGTATAGCATTCGTTTCCGCCCCAAAATTGTGTTTCTTTATTGTATCTATAAATCAATTCAGAACCCAAAGTATATTGTGGTTTAATTCCTGAAATAGTAGTTTTCCAATTTCCATTTTGAAATAAGGTTACTTTTATATTTTGAATTGGATTTTGTAAAATTTTATCGCCATAATTTATGGTCAATTCAATATTTTGTTTTGTATCAATAGTTTCAAAATCACGCGATCTTCTAATGATAAGTCCCACTCGAGTTTCTTCTTCGTATAAAATAAACTTTCTGGAAAAAATAACTTCACTTTCATCATTTAAAACGGTAAGTAGATAATTACCACTTTTAGTTATTTGATTGAATTTATTTGGGAATACTTGCTTGTAATGCGAATAAAGCTGTAATGTATTGAATGAATTTTGATATGTAATTATTCTTTGGTTGTCCATTCCCGTTAAGTATTCGGCCTTGGATAAATTTGACGGACCACTCCAATCGGAATTATAATGCGTTATTGTGTAATAATAATCGGCTTCATCGCTGTATAAATCATCAAATTGAATTTCAAATGTATCGCCCAATTTAAAAAACGGAATAACATTTCTACCATTTTGAACAAAAGAAATTGTTTTTATGTTAAACGGCGGATTTTGTTCTTCAACAGATTGTGCTACTAAAGAAATTGAAAAAAAAAGTACTATAAAAAGGAGCCAATAATTTTTCATTTGAAAAAATTTTATCCTTGTAAAAATAGCAAACAATTTTAAGGTCTGCAACTCCAAGGGTTAATTTATAAAAAGGAACCTATTTATTTTATTTATTTGTAGCAAACTGGAATAATTTCGCCTTTTGCTAAGCAGTATTTTTCAACTAAATCGCTTGAAATTGTTTGTGTATAATTTACTTCGTCTACTTTAAAACCAATGCTTCTCAATTTATCAAAGTAGTCTCTGCCATAAACCCTAACGTGGTCATATTGACCAAATATTTTCGCACGTTCTTTAGGATCGGTTATCGAATCATCAGCAAAAGTAGTTTCTCTTGATAAATCTTGAGGAATTTGAAAGATTCCCATGCCGCCTGGTTTTAAAACGCGATATAATTCTTGCATCGCTTTTGTGTCGTCTGGAATATGTTCTAGAACGTGATTGCACAAAATCATATCATAGGAATTATCTTCAAAAGGTAAATTACAGATGTCGGCTTTTACATCAGCTAAAGGCGAAAACAAATCGGTTGTGGTATACTCTAAATTTGATTGTTTTTTAAAACGTTTGTAAAATTCTTGTTCGGGCGCAAAATGCAATACTTTTTTTGGTGCTGTAAAAAAATCGGTTTCATTTTTTAAATACAACCACAATAAGCGATGTCTTTCTAATGAAAGTGTACTGGGTGACAAAACGTTGTTTCGTTGCGTTCCATATCCGTAGGGTAAAAACATTCGAAAACTTTTTCCATCAATGGGATCGGTAAAACGGTTTCCTGTTAACAAAAAAGCTAAAATAGGACGCACCACAATACTCAACCGAATCAATATTGGTCGAGGAATGGTATTTAATATAAGTTTGAATATTTTTTTCATTTTTTATTACACAGAGATTCGCAAAGATTAACAGATTTTTTTTTCTTAATTCTTTTAATTTGTGAAAATCTGTGAAATTTGTGTTTGTTTTATTTACATCACTAAAGGTTTTTGTCTCAATCCATCTTCTTCATTACTTACTATTCCTAAAGCATCATATATATAGGCAAAGGTTGATAATAATTCAGGTTTTCCATCTACAATTGCCACATCGTGTTCAAAATGCGCACTCGGTTTTCCGTCGGCAGTGGTAATGGTCCAACCGTCTTTGTGTTGCTTAATGTTTTTTGTCCCCATATTAATCATCGGCTCAATTGCGATTACCATTCCGTTCACTAATTTTTTTCCACGACCACGTTTTCCGTAGTTTGGCACTTCTGGGTCTTCGTGCATTTTTCTGCCTAAACCGTGTCCGCACAACTCACGCACAACGCCATAGCCTTGTGCTTCGCAATATACTTGAACAGCATTTCCAATATCTTCTACACGATTGCCCACTTTAGTAGCACGAATTCCTTCGTAAAGAGATTCTTTTGTGATTTTTAACAATTTTTTGGCAGCTGAATCCACTTCTCCCACTTCAAAAGTATAGGCATGATCACCATAAAATCCGTTTTTCAAAGCACCACAATCTACCGAAATAATATCACCTTCTTGTAAAGGAAGAGCATTTGGAATCCCATGAACTACCTGTGTGTTCGGACTCATGCAAAGCGAATTTGGAAATCCGTACATGCCTAAAAACGCAGGCTCTGCTCCATGCGAGCGGATAAAATCTTCTGCTAATTTATCTAAATATAAAGTAGTAACACCCGGTTTGATTTCCTTAGCAATCATGCCAAGTGTTTTAGAAACGATTAAGGCACTTTCGCGCATCAATTCAATTTCTTCAAGGGTTTTAAGTATAATCATAATACAAAATTTCGGTACAAAAATACAAATTCAAGTTCAATTATAAGTTCAAATTCAAATTTCCTTATACCAATTCATCCAAAACCTTTAATCAAGAGTTAGTATTATCCTATTTTATGATTCAATTCCAACATAGATTATAGAACAAATTGCATTGGATATTAGAAAATTTCACCAAGTATTAAAAATTTCTTAAAAAACTAACCTTTTGAATTTGAATTTTTTAGGTAAAATGCGCTGTTTTTGAAAATATTTCAAAGTTTAAGGCATTTGCAACATTAAATAGCCTACCTTTGTTGCGAATTAAATTTTTCATAGATGAACATTTTTGTAGGAAGTCTTCCTTTCAGTGTAGAGGAAGCAGATTTAAGAGGTTATTTTGAAGAGTATGGAACTGTTGAATCAGTTAAAATTATCTCTGACAAATTTACTGGAAGAAGTAAAGGATTTGGATTTGTTGAAATGGCTAATGATGCTGAGGCTCAAAAAGCAATTGACGAATTAAACGGTGGAACTATCGAAGGTAGAAAAATCGTAGTTAACAAATCTGAACCAAAACCAGAAGGCGAAAGAAGAAGTTTCGATCGTAATGCTGGTGGAAGTAGAGGCGGTTTCTCTAATGATAGAGATAACAACTCAAGAGGTCGTTACTAATATATTTTTAAATATAAAACGAAAGAAAAACCTTCGCATTGCGAAGGTTTTTTTGTTTATTCAGGTTGCGTATTTTTAAAAAAAATAAACAAAATGAATAATAATTATAACAATGATTTACAAGTCATTACGGTTGGTTTTTCAATTCCCATCAATTCTAAAACAGTTGGAGCAATATCACCTAACACACCATTATGTATATCTTTCAAATCCTTGTCTACTAAAATAATAGGAACAGGATTTATAGTATGTGCAGTATTAGGCGAGCCATCGGGGTTAATCATGGTTTCACAATTTCCATGATCTGCAATGATTATGGTAGTGTAATTATTTTCTAATGCAGTTTCAACCACTTCTTTTACACAAACATCAACTGCCTCACAGGCTTTTATAGCGGCTTCCATAACGCCCGTGTGTCCTACCATATCGCCATTGGCAAAATTTAAACAAACAAAATCAACTGCGCCTTTTTTCAATTCTGTGACCAAAGCATCTTTTAGTTCAAAAGCACTCATTTCGGGTTGAAGGTCATATGTAGCTACTTTTGGTGAATTTTTCAAAATTCGGGTTTCCCCCACAAAAGGAGCTTCGCGGCCACCCGAAAAGAAAAAAGTAACGTGAGGATATTTCTCAGTTTCTGCAATTCTAATTTGTGTTTTTCCAGCTTTTTCTAAAACTTCTCCCAGTGTTTTGGTAATATTATCTTTGTCATAAATTACATGAACGTTTTGGTAAGTTTCGTTATAATTAGTCATGGTAACATAATACAAATTCAGTTTATGCATATCGAATTCAGGAAAATCTTTTTGCGAAAGCACTTCAGTTAATTCCCTTCCTCTGTCGGTTCTAAAGTTGAAAAAAATCACAACATCATCTTCATGTATGGTAGCTAATGGTTGGTTATAATCGTCAACCATTACTAAAGGTTGTAAAAACTCATCAGTAACCTCTTTTATATAACTTTCATTGATACTTGCAACAGCATTTTTTGATTGCGTTCCGGCAGCATGAACAACTAAATCGTACGCTAATTTTACTCGTTCCCATCGTTTATCTCGATCCATTGCATAATACCTTCCAATTACTGAAGCTAATTTTGCTCGGGTATTTGTTAAATAATTTTCTAAATCAGCAATGTACTTAATTCCTGATTTTGGATCCACGTCACGTCCATCAGTAAACGCATGCACAAACATTTTTTGAACACCACTTTCTTGGGCAGCATCAATTAAACCTCTTAAATGTGAAGTATGCGAATGTACACCTCCGTCTGAAACTAAGCCTAAAAAATGAACAGCTTTATTGTTTTTTATAGCATATTCAAAAGCAGCTTTTAAAGGCATTTCTTGACTCATGGTTTTGTGTTCAACGGCCAAATTAAGTTTAGCTAAGTCTTGATACACAATACGGCCAGCGCCTAAATTCATGTGACCTACTTCAGAATTTCCCATTTGGCCTTCGGGTAAACCTACATTTAAACCATCGGTTCTTAATTGTGCATTTGGATATTGAGTATATAATCCGTCAATAAAAGGCGTGTGTGCATTATCAATAGCAGAAACTTTTGGATCGGGCGATTTCCCCCAACCGTCTAGAATCATTAAAATTACTTTTTTGTTCATGACTTTGTATTTGTACAAAGATAAGCAATTGGTGAGTTTTTAAGAGAGATGAAGTAGTAAATTTACGAAATCGATTACGCAAATTACCCTTTTTTAACCCATTTTTTTGCCTGATTATAATCGATAAAATAACGAATGCTAATCGACACAACATGATTCAAATTGTTATCAAATAAATTTGAGAAGTTGGATTCAAAATTTTTATTTATCGTGCGATTAAATGTAGCCGCATTATTTCTGTATAAAACTGACATTTGACTCCCCGGTGCAAACCACCAAGAATAGGATAAATCTAAATTCCAGGTACTGAAGTTTGAATTTTTATTAGTAGCATACGATGAATTTGGCGTTAAACTTCCATCTGAATTTAATGTGCTTATTTGATTATTTTCAGCAAGAGACCAATAATGTCTAACCGATAAATTAAAGTTCATCACACTGCTAATTGAAAATTTACTGGTTAGCGTATTCGTATACGTATTTCTGTCTCTTCGCGCAAAAATGATATCACTATTTTCAAAATCAATAAAACCAATGTCGTTTTGCTGTCTAAAATAATCAAAGCTATACACTAATGAAAATTGATCATTAAAACGATATCTAGGCCTGATATTTATTCCTGCTTCATATCTATTTTCATTAAGTACATGAGTAATGTAAGGATTTAAATCGATTGCAAATTTGTTATTATAATTGGACGAAAAATAGAAATAACCACCTGCATTTTTTGGATTCACAAAATAGCTATTTTCTACTCGAGGTTCATAATAATCATAATTTTCAAAAGGATTTACACTGATACCGCCCCCAAAATAATGATTCTTTTTATTCGTAGAATTTAGATTTATATTGAAATTACTCGATTGTACCTGATTTGTAGGTTTGTAAAATTCGAAGTATGATCCGAGACTTATTCTAAAGGTGTTAAATAATTTATTTGGATTTAGTATGCGATAATTTACATTGCTGTACAAAGAATAGTAGTTTGTTCTAAAATTAATTCCCAAGTCATTATTGTCAAAATCTTTTGAAATATATTCTCCTCCAATGCTGTATCTAAATTTACCGCTAGTCTCAGCAAGATTTAATGAAGCATTAACACCATTTGTGTTTTTTACATCATGAATGCTACTTGACTTTATTTCTCCAGATAGATTATAGGTATTGATTTTGTTATTTAAGTCAAAAAGTAGCCCAGTAACATTGGCATCTCTGAAGCTCCCGTTTCTCGTTACATTTGTATTGATAAAAGTTACCGATGAATTTTGATTAAAGCGTTGATCAAACACCGTTACGTTATAATTTGTTAATGGCGAAATAGTAACCGCCCGTGTTGAATTGTCATTTGAATTTATAGCAGAGGCGGTTGTTTTTTCAGTCACGGCATTTAAAAAACCTATGCCTAAACCATCCTTATTTCTGCCTGATATTTTCATGGCATTTAATAAACTGATTGCGCTAGGATATTTTTCAATATATTCATCATTTGAAAGAACAGGGTTGAAATCTGGTGTTTGACCAATACGTCTAGAATATAATAAGTCACCTTTACTAAACAGATCAGTTCCTTCAGTAAAAAAAGGACGATTTTCATTAAATTGCTGTTCAAATGGGCCTAAATTTAAAACCACATTATCAAATTTTGTTTGTCCAAAATCGGGAACTAAAATCGCATCTAGAGTAAACGCATCATTAATTCCGTATTTAACATCTAAACCACCTTTAAATTCACCCTTTGTCTTTTGAGTTTCACCCGCATTTAGATAAAAAGATGAATAAGGAATTAAAAATAAACGAGTAGGGGTTTTAATATTTTCAATTCCTGTTAATATTCCTGCTTGTTGTGAAATAGCTCCAATTTTATTATCAATCGGACTCCAAGTATATTTTTGGCGTTCTCTCCTTACTTCTCTAAAAAAGTTAATTCCCCATATTTGTTTATCTTTTTCTGGAAAACGAAGTGCGGCATAAGGAATTTTCATTTCTATAACATATCCAAAATCTGTAATTTTAACGTTACTATCCCAAATTGCGTTCCATGTTCCATCTTCGCCTTCACTTGAAGTGAAATTTGTGTCTATTTGACCATTTGCCGCTGTAACAAAAAATCTAAATTCTTGTTGACCATCATTGTATCCATTAATAAAAACACCAAAGAAATCAGAAGTCCCTATTTCATCTCGTTCAACAAGCTCTTTTAAAATTTTATTTGGATTTGGGTCATATAAGGTAGCCCCAATATATATTGCGTTATCAGAATAAACTACTTTTACTTCGGTTTTAAATTCATTTGGAATGGGTGACCCGTTAATTGGTTCAAATGAAACAAAATCTGAAGCAATGGCTGCGTTTTTCCATGACTCTTCATTTAATTCGGCGTCAATAGTAATGGATTCTGAAATTTTAGTTGTAGTGATGCTTTTTTTGTTCTGAGAAAATAAAAAAAAGAAATTTCCAATGCATAGTAACAATAGTAACCCTATTTTTTTTGTCATATTTGAGGAATTGTACCGAAAATGTAAGCAGTTCATTTAATAGACTACTTTTTTGATAAAATGTTTCACTTTTTAAAAAATAATCGACGAAATGCAACATATTTCGACAAAAACACACATTTTTATTGGTTTATCGATTTTAGTTTATCTTAAACATTACAAAATGTATGCCAACCTCAGGAATTTCAAAGGAATTACCTTTGGTTTGATACCCATTTTTTTCATAAAAGGGAACTGCTTTTTCACGAGCATTGAACCAGATTACACTTGCATTTTTTTCAAAACAATATTTTTCAGCCCTTTCAATAAGAAGAGCTCCATATCCTTTTTGTTGATGTGCTTCTAAAACAGCCATACCTCTTATTTGAAATTGATTTTCATTGAAAAAAAGTTGACTATTTACTTGATATACAGAAACTATTCCAATTATTTTTTCATTGAGTTCAATTCCAAAATGCTTTGTAGTTTTTTCATCATCTCCTTCAAAATGACAAGTTTCTAATGGTTTGCCTTTGCGCAGTTCTTCCTGCCGAACCAAATAGGTCTCTGATGATTGGATTTCTTTAATCATTTTAACTGCTAACTGTTTATTTTTTAATATATTAAATAGAACACAAGGTTTCAGTACAAATTTATGACAAAGGAATTAAAAAAATATGTTTAAAAATTTGCAATTCAGAAAACTTTTAAAGTATATTTGCACCCACAAAATAAGTATTTGATTGCTTTTTTGTAATGCGGAAGTAGCTCAGTTGGTAGAGCTCCAGCCTTCCAAGCTGGTTGTCGCGAGTTCGAGCCTCGTCTTCCGCTCAAAAACAAGATAAAGTTTTAAAAATTATCGCCTGCGGAAGTAGCTCAGTTGGTAGAGCTCCAGCCTTCCAAGCTGGTTGTCGCGAGTTCGAGCCTCGTCTTCCGCTCAAAAAAGCCTTGCAATTGCAAGGCTTTTTTATTTTAAATCATTCAATTCTGTTTCAGGATCAACTTCTATTGGTTTTTCATTTCTTTTAAAAATTCTAGCTGTTAAATTGCCTTTTAATTTGATAGAGTTACCATTTACTGCTAGCCAACTTCCTTCTCTAAGACCAATAACCGGCTGTGGATTAAATTGATGAAATTCATTAATTCTTGTTTCGCGCGTTTCTCCCATATGAGTTGAACCTTCGATAGGATCTAAATAATGGGGATTTATATTAAAGGATACAAACCCCAATGTTCTAAAACTTGGCGGATAAACGATAGGCATGTCATTTGTAGTACTCATCGTTAAACCACAAATGTTGCTTCCCGCACTAGTTCCTAAATAAGGAGTTCCGTTTTTAACTACTTTTTCTAGAGCTTCAATACTATTGTTTTTATACAATTGGCTCACCAATAAAAAAGTATTTCCACCACCAATAAAAATGCCTTGTGCCTTTTCAATGGCTTCAATGGGGTTCTCAAATTCATGAATTCCTTTAATTGTTTTTGAAATTTTATTAAAAGCTTCGGCTACTTTTATTGTATAATTATCGTGTGATATTCCGCTAGGACGTGCATAAGGAATAAAAAGTATTTCAGTACATTTTTCAAATAAAACGTTCAATTCAGGCAAGAGATACGTAAGATATTCTCCATTATGTAATGTTGAGGTGCTGGCAATAATTATATTTTTCATAATGAAGTCGTTTAATCTTTTTTGATTGAAGCGAAAAACTAGGGTTTTTGTTTCAGATTTTAGCTTTTTTTCATTGCATAGTTGGACTAAGGAATTAAAAAAAGATGAAATATGGGATAAAAATACAATTTTGCAGCCAATTGAAAAAAGTTAAAACGACTTCAATGCTTTTTTTTGCAAAAGTAATGCTTTGTATTAACATAAGTTTATCATCTAATTATGATTTGTTTTGGTGGTCTAATTGGTACATTTACAAAAATATTCAAATTATAAAAATGCAACGACTCCTTTGGTACTTATTAATACTGTTTTCATTTTGTGGTTTTTCACAGAATCAAATCGTTTTTAAGGGTAAAATTATATCGGACGCAACAGATATCGAGGGAGTGTTGATAAAAAATATTTCTTCAAAACAGGAAACATATTCATACCGAGGCGGCTATTTTTCAATCAATGGAAGACAAAATGATACTTTAATGTTTAGTGCTTTTAATTTGAAAGCAACTATGCACATTATTAAAGAAAAAGATTTTGGTGAAAATTTAATTTTTATTCCCATGCCACTTAATCGCACCGAACTGAAAGAACTTGCAATTATTGATTATAAAAGTATTAATGCGGTTTCACTTGGAATTGTTCCGGCCAATCAAAGAACGTATACGCCCGCAGAACGAAAGCTGAAAACGGCTTCAGATTATAGACCTGAATCGACATTTTATCTTGGAGGCTTAACGGGTGTTAGTTTGTCTTTTGATGCGATATTAAATGCTATTAGCGGCAGAACAAATATGCTAAAGAAAGAACTAGTTGTAGAAAATAAAGAACAACTTCAAGTTAAACTAGCTAACAAATACGATAAAGAATACATTATAAATACGCTTAAAATTCCGGAAGAATATGTGGAGGGTTTTGTGTTTTATACTGCTGAAAATAATCGATTTGCAGAAGCAATGCGAGTAAAAAATTATACAATGGCTACATTTATTTTATCGGAATTAGCGACAAAGTATCGCGAATTACAAGGTTTTTGATAAAATTTAATAAACAGATATGAAATCACTATTTTTAGTTATTCTGAGTCTATTTTTAGGGAACCAACTATTTTCACAAGGCATCGAACGGAAAGTTCTTCGAGGAATAATTGTTGTTGATTCATTTGATGTTGAAAATATTTCGGTGCATAATATTTCATCAAATGTGGGTGCCAAAACAGATATTGACGGAAAATTTTCAATCCGAGCCAGAGCTACCGATACGTTGTTTTTTGAAGGATCTTCTTTTGTCTCACAAAAATACATTTTAACCCAAAAAGATTTTTGGAAAGAAGAGCTCGAAATAAGATTGCATGTTAAAATAACAGAATTAGATGAACTTGTAATAACACCTTATACACTTTCAGGAAATTTAACTGAAGACACTAAACGAATTCAAGTTTATGGCGATGGTTTTGCAGCAGTAGATGCAAAAAAAGTCATGCATTATGAAGACGATGTTAGATCTGGTGCGCCAGTAAATACTGCAATGCCAACTATTTTAGCACCAAACGGTTCTAATTTTAATTTTCTTGCCATAGGCGCAGGTTTAGTCAGTTTGTTTATAAAACCTTCACTTTCAAAAAGTCATTCCAAAAGAGTTTTTGAAGAAAGGCGAATTAAAGCTTTACAATCAAAATCGTATTCAGATCATCTATTTGAACGTTTTTCGCACAATTTTTTTGTAGAAACTTTAAAAATTAAAAATGAAGATATTCCTATGTTTATGAGTTTTTCTGAACTAAATGTATATGAATTATCACCCTTATTAAAGCCAGAAAACGAGTTGAAATTAATAGAATATTTAATTCAAAAAGCTGCCGAATTCAAAAAACAAAATCAAAAAGAATAATTACTATTTTTACCAAATGAAAAACAACTTTAAAATAGGGTTATTGATTTTTTGTTTTATATTGTGTAGTTCTTTTGAATTGCATAAATTTTATGTTTCAGTAACACAAATAGATTATGTGCAAAATAAAAAAAGAATAGAAATTACTTCCAGAATTTTTATTGATGATTTAGAAAAAGCCCTGACCAAAAAATATCAAAGAAAACCTAACATCACTTCTTCCAACGAGCTTCCAGAAGCGGAAGAATGGATAAAAACATATGTTAAGGAAAAAATCAAAATTTCGATCAATAAAAAACCTCAAGTAATTGAATATTTAGCAAAAGAAGTAGAAGGAGACGTGTTAATTGTGTATACAAAAATTGCTATCTCAAAAAAAATAAATACTTTCGAATTTTATAATTCACTATTAACCGAAACATTTCAAGATCAGCAAAATATTGTTCATACTAATATTAATAGTAACAAAAAAAGCTTTTTATTGACTAATACAGTGTTTCAAGAAAAAATCGAATATTAAAACAAACCGTATACCATGAAAAAATTAATTTTATTAAGTACTTTTTTAACTTTAACAGTTCATTTCGGAAGTTTTGCTCAAGAGGTAAAACCAGAAGAAAAAAAGCGTGAATCAGGACATTATGATGAGAATAAATTTCGTCAAATGTATGATGAAATGGCAACGCCAAATATGTTTAGAACTGCTTCTGGAGCACCTGGACCAGCTTATTATCAGCAAAAAGCAGATTATAAAATGAACTTGGAATTAGATGATAAAAATAAAAAATTATACGGTTCAGAAACCATAACTTATCATAACAACGCACCAGAATCGTTAGAATATTTATGGGTACAATTGGATCAGAATATCGAAAGACCCGATTCTAAAACACCATTAGCTGATAGTGAATCGATAAATAAATCAATCACCTCTGATGGATTTGCAAAAAAATTCATTGAAGGACCTTTTCAAGGGGGTTTTAATATTGAATATGTAAAAGATTCAAAAGGAAACCCTATGAAATATACCATCAATCAAACCATGATGCGTATTGATTTGCCAAAACCTTTAAAAAATGGTGAAAAAGTGACTTTTTCAATCAAATGGTGGTACAATATTGTAAATTATCAAGAACAAGTAAATAATGGCCGATCAGGTTATGAGCAGTTTCCCGACGGAAATCGTTTGTATGTAATGGCGCAGTTTTTTCCAAGGATGGCTGTTTATAGTGATGTTGAAGGATGGCAAAATATGCAATTTTGGGGAAGAGGAGAGTTTGCATTAACTTTCGGAGATTATGAAGTAAATATAACTGTTCCTGCTGATCACGTAATGGAAGCTACAGGAGTATTGCAAAATAGAAATGAAGTTTTTACATCAGCTCAAGTGAAACGATGGGAATTAGCTGAAAACACATTTGATAAACCAGTTGTCATTGTAACTCAAGAAGAAGCTATTGCAAAAGAAAGCAGTTTTTCAGAACAGAAAAAAACATGGAAATTTAAAGCACAAAATGTACGTGATTTTGGTTTCTCAACTTCAAGAAAATTTATAATTGATGCCATGGCGGTTGATTTACCAACGAATAAACCATTGGCTATTTCTATTTATCCAAAAGAAGCAAATCCACTTTGGGGAGATTTATCAACAAAAGCAGTTGCACACACTTTAAAAACCTATTCACATCATACATTTGATTATCCATATCCAAAAGCGGTTTCTGTTTCTGCAGAAGACCAAGGAATGGAATATCCAATGATTTGCTGGAATTATGGTCGTCCCGATGAGAAAGGATTTGTAAGCAATAGAGTAAAATATGGTATGTTGGGTGTTATTATTCACGAAGTAGGACATAATTTCTTTCCAATGATTGTAAATTCAGATGAAAGACAATGGACATGGATGGATGAAGGATTAAATACGTTCTTAGAGTTTTTAACTGAATCTTCTTTTGATCCAAATTTTCCATTAGAGAGAGGCCCAGCTTCAAAAATTGTTCCTTATATGAAAGGAAACCAACAGTATTTAGAACCAATTATGTCTAATTCTGAAAGTATATACAATTTTGGTGCAAATGCTTATGGTAAGCCAGCAACTGGATTAAATATTTTAAGAGAAACAATTATGGGTCGTGAGTTGTTTGATCATGCATTCAAAACCTATGCGAATCGCTGGAAATTTAAACACCCAACACCAGAAGATTTCTTTAGAACAATGGAAGATGCTTCGGCAGTAGATTTAGATTGGTTTTGGAGAGGTTGGTTTTATTCAACAGACTACACCGATATTGGTATCAAAGATGTGAAACAATTTTATGTAGTGGAGCAAGATCCAAAAGAAGCACAACAACAATTTAATAGACGCGGAAGAAAAATAGGAGAAGGTCAGTCTATGTTTAAAATGGTTTTAGAAGGTTCAACAGATTTTAAACCCGAATTGAAAAATGGTTTTGATAGATCAAAAGTTCAAGCTTTAAACGATTACTTAAATAAAAATTATTCGGCTGAAGAAATAAGTGCATTAAAATCACCTAAGTTTTTCTATGAAGTAGAATTTGATAAACCAGGCGGATTGACAATGCCTATTATTGTTGAACTTCAGTTTGAAGACGGCACCAGTGAAACTAAAGTTTTTCCAGCTCAAATTTGGAGAAAAAATAATGTCATAGCAAAACGAGTTTTTGCTACTGAGAAAAAAGTAATTAAAATACAATTGGATCCAAAATTAGAAACAGCAGATATTGATGTAACTAATAACTTTTGGCCTAAAGCCGAAATGGAATCAAAATTTGATACCTTAGAAAAAAAATAAATTTGTAAAGGCTATCTTCGGATAGTCTTTTTTTTTAAATGTATCGAAAGAAATAGTCGTAATTCTTTGTAAATTTGCATACTAAAATAGTTATTTATGTTTGATGGAATAGGTGAATTATTATTAATTCTAGTAGTTGTACTGATGCTGTTTGGATCAAAAGAGATTCCAGATATTGCTCGTTTTATGGGGAAAACTATGGCGCAGTTAAGAAACGCAACTAATGAAATTAAAAGCGAAATTCAAAAAGGAGCACGTGATAATGGAATGGATATGGATTCAATTACTGGAGGCATTTCAAAGGAGATTAATAAAGCCAAAACAGAAATCAATCAAATGACAAATCCTGTTGAAAATATTGATTTAGGTATTGAAAATCCAATTGAAAAAGTAAAAGAAGACATTGAAAATATAACGGGACCTATAAAAAGACAATCATAATTTTGGAAGAATTAATACACTTAGATAAAGAACTATTTGTTTTTTTGAACAATTTAGGAAGCGAACCGTTTGATGCTTTTTGGCTAATTATTACCAAACAATTGAACTGGACGCCGTTTTTTATAGCCGTTTTCTATTTGTTACAACGAAAAATAGGTTGGAAAAATTTAGGAATTATCTTACTCTTTATTGCTGTATTAATTACGTTTACGGACCAAATTACAAACCTATTTAAAAATCATTTTCAACGCCTAAGACCTTGTAGTGATGAGACTTTGGCGGGCTTAATCAGAGTAGTGAAAGACAGTGATACCTTTAGCTTTTTTTCAGGTCATGCTTCTAATTCAATGGCTACGACTACTTTTATTTTTTTAATTATTAGAAAATTTTACAAACACACTTATTTGTTATTCTTGTTTCCCTTAATTTTTGCTTATAGCCGAATTTATTTAGGATTACATTTTCCAGGTGATATTCTAACGGGTTATGTTTTTGGAGCGATTTCTGGCTTTGGGTTTTATAAAATCTACAACCATTTTTCCAATAAGTATAATTGGTAATCAGAAATCAGAAAACTGCGACTTAATTTACAAAACCCTACTAACTGTCAACCCATCTCGTAGGGGTAACAAAACGGTTTCTACTCTTGGGTCTTCTTTTAAAAGTTTATTATAGTCTAACAAAACTTGTGTAGTAGTGTCGTTAGCCTTTACTTCTTCCAATACTTTTCCGCTCCATAAGACATTGTCCGATAAGATAATACCGCCTTTATTCATCATTGGAACTATCAAATGAAAATAATTAATGTAGTTTTCTTTATCAGCATCAATAAACACCAAATCAAATTTTTTGTTCAAAGTAGGTATGATATCAATCGCATCGCCTAAATGCTGAATAATTTGATTTTTCCAAGGTGAAGCATTAAAATATTTTTTCTGAAAATCAACTAATTCTTCCTCGACATCAATAGTGTCTAAAGTGCCGTTTTCGGGCAAGCCTTCTGCTAAGCACAAAGCAGCATAACCTGTATACGTGCCAATTTCAAGAATATGTATTGGTCGAATTATTTTTGAAAGCATACTTAACACCCTTCCTTGAAAATGACCACTTAGCATTCTAGGCTGTAGAATTTTCTGATGGGTTTCTTTATTCAGTTGAGCTAGCAATTCAGGTTCATTTTCTGAATGATTAGCTACATAATCTTCTAAATCTTCGGATATAAAGTGCATAATGAAATTAAATTTTAAACAAAAATACAAATTCCAATCCTTCTAATTTCTAATTTCTGAATTCTAATTTCTAAAATCATTACTTTTGCACCATGCAAATCGAGAAAAAGGACATACGAGCACTTACAAAAGAACAATTGCGTAATTTTTTTGTTACTAATGGCGATAAAGCGTTTCGTGGCAATCAAGTGTACGAATGGTTATGGCAAAAACGTGCACATACTTTTGAAGACATGACTAATGTGTCAAAAGAAACGCGTGCCGTGTTAGAAGCTAACTTTGTCATCAATCACATTAAAGTAGATACAATTCAGAGAAGCGAAGATGGAACAGTTAAAAATGCCGTTCGGTTGCACGATGATTTAATTGTAGAATCGGTTTTAATTCCTACAGAAACTAGAACCACGGCTTGTGTTTCTTCGCAAGTGGGTTGCAGTTTAGATTGTAATTTTTGCGCTACTGCTCGATTAAAAAGAATGCGAAATTTAGAACCTGGCGAAATCTATGATCAAGTGGCAGCTATTGATAATGAAAGTCGCTTATATTATGATCGTCCATTGTCTAATATTGTTTTTATGGGAATGGGTGAACCTTTGATGAATTATCCAAACGTAATGAAAGCCATAGATATGATTACGTCTACTGAAGGTTTAGGAATGTCACCAAAACGAATTACCGTTTCTACTTCTGGAATTCCAAAGATGATTAAAAAAATGGCTGATGATGAGGTAAAATTCAAATTAGCGGTTTCATTACATTCGGCAGTGGAGGAAATTAGAAATGAAATTATGCCATTTACAAAGAATTTTCCGTTGACCGATTTAAGAGAAAGTTTGGAATATTGGTATCGAAAAACAAAAAGCAAGATTACATATGAATATGTGGTTTGGAAAGGCATAAACGATGATAAAAAGTCGATTGACGCTTTAGTGAAATTCTGTAAATATGTGCCTTGTAAAGTTAATCTAATAGAGTATAACCCAATAGATGATGGAATTTTTCAACAAGCATCTGAAGAAGCAACTAATGCTTACATAACTGCTTTAGCAAAAAATAATATCGTTGCAAAAGTAAGAAGAAGCCGCGGTAAAGATATCGATGCTGCTTGCGGTCAGTTGGCCAATAAATCATAAAAAAAGGGCTTAGTTAACTAAGCCCTTTTTTTATTACTTTAAAGAATTAGTTTCCAATTATAATAGTGAAAGAAACTCCATTTATAGTGAAAACGGCTAAATTATCACACTCACCATTTCCATAATTTAAAGTAGAAGTTACATTGTTTCTTACGAATGTTATAATTCCTCTTGCTAAAATTGGTTTATTTACAACAATACAACTCATTTTAGCCATTAACGGCTCTGTAATTGTAGCAGTATGTTGGTTTCCATTTTGATTGGTTGTTGTCCAACTACCGGTTATTCTGTAAATATTATCTAAAAATATATTTTCTGTATTAAATCCTTCTACCAACTCTCTAGTTCTAGACCCTACACGAGTATATACATCACCATTTGGCATTGTAATTGTCATTTCTAATTGCATCACTACAATTGGATGCGGTGCCGAAGTTGCAGTTGCGGCAGTCATAGAACGTGTAAATGTTTTTGTTCCTACAAATTTTATGTTGTTGTGGTAAAAATTATCAAAAGTATAGGTTACAGTATGCGAAGTTGCACTAGGCTGATAAACAAATGTGATGATGATTTTTCCTCTCACGATATTGCCATTATTTAATGTACAACCTGTAGTTCCAAAATCTATAGTTTTTGTTACTTGAGTTCCAGGAGTAGGTGTGGTTCCAAAAGCAGGCACTCTAGTGATTGTAGCACAATTTGAAAAAATAGTAGCATTGTTTTCAATAGCTCTATAGTTTAAAGTTGTAGCGTCAATATTATCAAATAATTGATCGGCAATTGTTGCAATATCATCATTTGCTAGGTCAATTTTAGAGTTAACTATGGCATCGTCTGAAGTTAGTTGAGCCGATGTCATGTCATTAGTATTGTCTTTATCACAACTTGAATAAGTTATTAATAGCAAAAACACAGCGGATAATTTTAATAAATTTTTCATATTTTTTGGTTTAATGTTCTGAAAGTTAGACACAAAAATACAAAAAAGGTTTAACGATAAAATATTTTTCTAATACTTTATAGAATGGTATCTTTGTACGGATGAAAATAACCGAGGAAATAAAGCTGCCTATTGCTCAAGAAATGGAACTTTTTGAAGAAAAATTCCGCGTCGCAATGTCTTCAAAAGTGGCGTTATTAAATAGAATTACCCATTATATTGTTAACCGAAAAGGAAAACAAATGCGCCCAATGTTTGTTTTCTTAACGGCCAAAATGATTGCTGAAGGAAAGGTTAATGAGCGAACATATCGAGGAGCATCAGTAATTGAATTAATTCATACGGCAACGTTAGTACATGATGATGTGGTTGATGACAGCAATAAACGCCGTGGTTTTTTCTCGATAAATGCACTTTGGAAAAATAAAATAGCAGTTTTAGTTGGTGATTATTTATTATCAAAAGGATTATTGCTATCTATTGATCACAACGATTTTGATTTACTAAAAATCATTTCAATTGCCGTGCGTGAAATGAGCGAAGGCGAATTACTTCAAATTGAAAAAGCACGTAGATTAGATATAACCGAAGCTATTTATTTTGAAATTATTCGGCAAAAAACGGCTACATTAATTGCAGCATGTTGTTCGCTTGGTGCATGTTCAGTGGCTCCAAATGATCATGAAGTTGTAGAGAAAATGAGAAAATTTGGCGAACTTATTGGTATGGCTTTTCAAATTAAAGATGATTTATTTGATTATACCGAAGATGCTATTGGTAAACCTACAGGAATTGACATTAAAGAACAAAAAATGACATTGCCTTTGATTTATACTTTAAATCATTGTACCCCAAAAGAGAAAAGCTGGCTCATTAATTCAATAAAAAATCATAATAAAGATAAGAAGCGTGTTGTTGCTGTTATTCAGTTTGTTAAAGATAATAACGGTTTAACGTATGCTGAACAAAAAATGCTTCAATTTCAGCAAGAAGCATTAGTAATACTTCAAGAATTTCCAGAATCTGAATATAAAAGCGCGCTTGAATTGATGGTTAATTATGTAATTGAAAGAAAAAAGTAAATTTTTATTTTTTCTGATAATACGGAAATTCTAATTCTACAATTGTATTTTCTTCTGAACTATTAATGACTATATTTCCATTTAATAATTCTGTAAATTGTTTTGCAACAATAAGTCCAAGTCCAGAACCTTTAATGTTTGCCGTATTACTTCCTCTAAAAAATGATTTAAATAAATGTTTATTTTCATCGGGTAAAATTCCGATACCATAATCAATGACTTCGATTTTATAACCGTTTTCCGTAAATATAATTTTTAACTCTGGATTAGCGCAGTCTTTTGAATATTTAAACGCATTCGAAATTAAATTGGTCAAAATATGAATTAATAAACGCTCATCGGTTTCAATTTCTCTTTCTGTTCCAATGAATTCAAACATTAATTTTCGACCGTCTTTTTCGTTGTTGAAATAGGTTTCAATTAATTTTTCAATAAAATCACTAAAGTGTAGTTTCTTTATATCAATTTTTAAATTATTCGATTCGTTCTCCCCAAAAATCAGAATATTATTCATTAATTCGGTCATGCGGTCTACTTCAGATGTTATTCTTGAGGTAATTGTTTGAACATCTTCTTTTTTAACTTGTTTATTCATTTTCAAATGAAGTAGTTCAATATTTGAATAAATTACAGAAAGTGGTGTTCTAAATTGATGGGAAGCCATTGTAACGAATCCCGATTTTAAATCATTTAACTCTTGTTGTTTTTTTATGGCTCGCTTTACTTCTTCTTGATCTTTAAGCCTTTGTGTAACATCTCTACTTGAAGTTTGCACACCTATTACCTTTTTTGAAGTGTCTTCAATAATTTTTACAGAAGTTTCAAACCATATATATTCCTGATTCTTTTTTAAAAATCGGAAGGTTACCGCTTCATTTTTTAAATTTAAAATATTGGTATATTTTTCACTCATATCTCTAATATCATCAGGATGAATAAATTGACATAAGTTTTGTTCTAAAGCTTCTTCTGGTTTATAGCCTGTAATACGTTCACAGTTATTTGAGATGTATTTTATGATTCCGTCAAATTGATGTTGCACAACTAAATCAGAGGTGTTTTCAGCTATAAATCGATATTTTTGTTCAGAAATTTCTAATTCATTTTTTAATGTAACGATGTCATTAATGTCGGTTATACTTCCCAGTACAAATTTTTTATTATCTTTTATATCAAATTGAATACTCAATAAAAGTAAAACACCAATTTTTGCACCCTTGCAATCAATAAGCTTACATTCTAAGACTTTTGATTGATTTATTTCTTGGTCAAATAAATCGGTTTCAACGGCATTTAAAAAATTAAAAATATTTTGGCCAATACAATTTTCTATGGCATAACCTGTAATTTTTTCCCATTGTTTATTTAGAAAAAGTATATTTCCGTTCAAGTCTGTTTTGAATACAATTTCAGCTAAGTTATTGACCATGTTGTCATACTCATTTCTTTGCTGTGCTAATTCAATTTCTTTCTCTTTGATCTCGCTAACATCAATATGTGTTCCAATTATCTTGTTTGGAGCCCCATTTGCATCCGTTAACATAATACCAGAATATTTAATCCAAACATAATGCCCGTCTTTATGTAAGATTCGAACTACTCCGTCATATTTATCAATTTTTTTAAAAATATAATTGAATAATTGTTGTTCAATTTCATTATAATCATCTGGATGCACTTTTGATATCCAAACATCAAGACTTGAGCCCAATTCTTCAATAGTATAACCTAAGATTTCAGACCAGTTGTAAGAATAAGTAATATGATTTGTTTTTAAATTCCATTCCCATTTCGCTTGGCTAGAGCTTTTCATGTAGAAATTGAGTTCGTCTAAAGTTGTTTCTAGTTTAGATAAAACTTTATCTTGATTTAATCGAATACCAATATTTCTGGCAACTGTGTGAAGGGCATTAACCTCTTCTTCTTGCCAAATGCGTTCTGTTTCACAATCATCAAATCCAATCCAACCCCAAAAGCGGTCATTTGAAAATATAGGGGTAAATAGATACGATTGAATACCTTGCATTTCCATTGTCTCTTTAAAATGAGCATTATCAATTTCATTTACCAAACCATAGAGTGGTAAATTTTGGACTAAAGTATCCAGAAGTCCGGGAAAAGCATCATATGGAAGTCCATTCAATTCGGGGCTTCCAATAAAGGGTTCTACATTTTCTTTGCACCATTCAAATTCATAATTAAGAATTAGAATGCCGTCTTTCATTTCGTTTTTGAAAATATAGCATCGATCAACTAAAATATTACTACCCAATGCACTAAGGCATTCTTGGAGCGCATTATTAATGTTGTTTTCTTTAATTAAATGATTGTTAGCGTCGGAAATTGCTTTTAATAAGTGGTTCATTTTAGTTAGGGACTAAATTAGTTTAGGTGTTAGAAAAACTATTTTTAATAAGTTATTTACATCAATTTTGATAAAATTTGCAGGGCAAACATATATTATTTTACACCAACACTCTTAAGGTGTGTTAATAAATAAAAATAAATTACACATAATTTAAAAAATAAAAAACTATTTTTACATTATGAAGACAAAAATTCCAAAAATACTATTAATTGAAGATGATATTTCATTAGGTCAAACAGTTACTGAATTGTTAGAATTTAATGGCTATGAAGTTAAATGGTGCCAAAACGGGTTAGAAGGGTATCATTATCTTGAACAAAAAATGCCAGATATCATCGTTTGTGATTTAATGATGCCAATCATGACTGGTGAAGAATTATTTCTAAAAATCAGAAAGCATAAAAAATATGATGAAATTCCTTTTTTGATCATAACTGCTGACATGACTTTTGAAGTGAAATTGAAGCAGCTTGAAAATGGCGTTAATGATTTTATCAATAAACCGTTTAAAATTCAAGAACTTATTTTAAAAGTAAAAAACTTTCTTCAATTTAAGAATACCTTAATAAAAAGAAATACAATTGATCCATTTGCTAAAGTGACGATCAAACTAAAAAATAAAAATTTCTTCGAAAGATTAAATGATATTATCTTAAGTAATATTAAGTCAAATCTTACAATTGATAAAATGGCTACTGAACTATTTATTAGTAAGTCAGCGTTAGATAAAAAAATCAGAAGAGATAAACAAATGAATACCACTACTTATGTAAGAGAATTCAGAATTGAATATGCAATTCGAATGATTGAAGCAGGAGAAACAAACGTGCAACAACTTGCCGATGCTTGTGGTTTTAATTCGTTATCTTATTTTTCTATTAGTTTTAAAGAATATACTAAAATTTCACCAAAAAGTTATATTAAGAGAAGAAACTCCAATTAATTTCTTTTCATGCAACCTTTTTTACTTCGTTCTCGTCTATATAAATAGAAGTAATAATTCAATAAAAGCGCAACTGTAAAATTAAATTCAATGTTTCAGATTTTAATTATGGTTTAAGTGCTTATGTAGGTTATAAGGCTACAAGTCTATATGTTAAATATGACTTAAATCCAATGTTCAAACACAATAATATAGATCAAAACAACGTTTCATTAGGTATACGCTTTGATTTTAATTAAATTAAGAGTTAGGTTAAGTTCTCTGTTTTGAAAAAGTACTTCAGCAATGAAGTACTTTTTTGTTTTTATAAGTTTTTTTATGGATTAACTTTGTAACTTTGAATTCGTTTTTCCATTATCTGAAAATCCGAAAATCTAAAAAATATAGTTTGATCTCAAAAGACACCATAGAAAAAGTATTTGAAACCGCCCGAGTTGAGGAGGTTATTGGTGATTTTGTCCAACTCAAACGCGCAGGAAGTAACTTGAAAGGTTTGTCTCCGTTTGTGAACGAAAAGTCGCCTTCGTTTATGGTGTCGCCTGTGAAGCAAATTTGGAAAGATTTTTCGTCGGGAAAAGGAGGAAATGCAGTGACCTTTTTAATGGAACACGAGCATTTTACATATCCCGAAGCTATCAGATATTTAGCCGTAAAATATAATATTGAAATTGAAGAAACCGTTCAAACTGATGAGGATGTAGCGCAGGCTAATGAAAAGGAAAGTATGTATTTGGTCTCTGAATTTGCACAGAAATATTTTCATCACACGTTATTAGAAACCGAAGAAGGAAAAGCTATCGGATTATCCTATTTTAAAGAACGAGGTTTTACTTCCGAAACCATTAAGAAATTTGGCTTAGGCTATTCGCCAGAAACTTGGGATGCTTTTACCAAAGAAGCACTGGGTAAAGGGTATAAATTAGAGTATTTAGACAAAACCGGACTTACGATTGTTAAGGAAGATAAACAATTTGATCGTTTTAAAGGTCGTGTGATGTTTCCTATTCAAAGCATGAGCGGTCGCGTGTTGGGTTTTGGAGGTCGTATTTTGACCAATGATAAAAAAGCGGCAAAATACCTCAATTCGCCCGAAAGTGATATTTACCACAAGAGTAAAGTGTTGTACGGAATTTTTCATGCGAAGCAATCCATCGCAAAGCTAAATAATTGTTATTTAGTTGAAGGATATACTGATGTCATTCAAATGAATCAAGCCGGAATTGAAAATGTCGTAGCTTCTTCTGGAACGGCTTTAACACCAGATCAAATACGGTTGATTAATCGCTTAACGCCAAATATAACCGTGCTTTTTGATGGTGACGCTGCCGGACTTCGTGCTTCGATTCGTGGAATAGATTTAATTCTGGAAGCCGGAATGAACGTAAAAGTATGTACGTTTCCAGATGGCGATGACCCAGATAGTTTTGCCCGAAAAACATCGTATGAAGATTTGTTATTGTATTTTGAAGAAAATGCCAAAGATTTCATTCAGTTCAAGGCATCTTTATTAATGCAAGAAGCTAAGAATGATCCGATAAAAAAGGCCGATTTGATTCGGGATATGGTCATAAGTATTTCTAAAATTCCAGATCGAATTAAAAGGGAAGTATATATAAAGGAATGTTCTCGGATTATGGACATTTCCGAAGATGTGCTTTTTAATACTTTGGCGCAATTAGTCAAAAAAGACTTATCGGAAGCCAATAAACAATATAAAAATTCCGAAGCTTCGGGTCAAAAAGCTTTTGATGTTGTTAAAAATGAAAGTGCTGAGTCAATTGCTAAAGTTGATATTCAATATGAATTAGAACATAAAATTATTCAGATTCTGTTGTTCTATGGATCCAAAGAAGTCGAATTTGAAGACAGTATTTTGATAGAAAATGAAAAGGGCGAATATACTGATGTTGCTGAGAAAAAGAATTATAAAGTATTTGAGCGCGTTTATTTGAGTTTGCAAGAAGACGAAATAGAACTAGCTAACCCCATATTTAAGGCAATTTATAATCATTTGATTACTTTTTTCAACGAGAACGAAGTGTTTGAATTGGATAAATATTTAATGCATTTACCAGAAGAATTATCTCAGGAAGTAACGTCAATATTAATGAACGAAGAGCGAGAAGTATTACACAATTGGGAAGTGCAGCAAATTTACGTCAAACAAAAAGAAGCAACCATCGGACAATATGTAACCGAAACCATCATTACTTTGCGTTGGTACTTAGTAAACAACATTATTGATGAATTAAAAAATAATTTATCAACCGAAGAGGAACAAGACAATAAAGAATCGCTAGAAATGGTAATGGCCTATTTAGGGCTTACGCATGTTTTTTCAAAAAGTCTAGGTAGGGTTTTATCTCGCTATCATTAAATAATTTCCAAATCTTTCGCTTTTTTCAGTAAGTCAACTAAGTTGGTGACGTTTAATTTTGATAACAATCTTAATTTGTAAGTGCTAATTGTTTTTTCATCAATGCCTAAAATTTGCGCTATTTCTTTATTCTTTTTTCCATTATTCAAATACCGAAGCACCTCAATTTCTCTATTTGATACTTTTTTAAATAGGCGTTCCATTTTTTTATTAGAACTACTTTTTTTCTTTGATATAGTAGCGTTTTGCATAACGCTTTCTATTGTATCTTCTACTAAAGTTAATTCGGCTGTTTTATGTAAATAAGCAGCAACACCCATTTTTAAAGTAGCTTGAGCATATACTTTTTCGGCAACTAGCGTAAATATGATGATTTTAAGTTTGGGATAATCTTGTATTAAACTTTTAATGTCTCTTAAACTGGATAAGCCATTTAATTCCATATCTAATAAAAGTAAATCTACTTCTTGTATGTTGAGCACATTTAAAAGGTGTTCAATATTATTTGCCTCGGCTACACAATTTATTTTGGAATGATTCTTAAAATAGGAACATATCCCATAGGAAATAACGGGAGCGCTGTCTGCAATACACACTTTTATCATAACTAAAAAATTACAGTACTAAAACTAACATATTCAAAGTTAATCAATAATATGTAATTAGCTGTTAATTAGGATGATAATTATTTTAAACCCTCAGGAATAGCACAAACAGGTATGGGTTGCATTTTATGTTGGTTGATCAAATGAAGTCGTTCATAAAGGGTAAAAACATGCGCTTCTCGTCCTGAAAAATCAGTTGCTTTTTTCCCTAATTCCATTTGGTTCATAGCCCATTCTAATTCATCATAATTAGCGCCTATTTGGTCTTCATCACTACGATCATCACCAAATAATCCATCAGTTGGTTTGGCATCTAAAATACTTTGAGGAACTTTTACATAAGCAGCTAATAGTCTAACTTCGCTTTTCATTAAATCGGCAATTGGGCTAATATCTACCCCGCCATCGCCATATTTTGTAAAGAAACCTACACCAAAATCTTCTACTTTATTTCCAGTTCCGGCGACTAAAAACCCGTGTAATCCAGCAAAATAGTATAAAGTAGTCATGCGCAATCTGGCACGAGTATTAGCTAGTGATAAAGCAAGTGTCGTTTCATTATCCGATGCTGTAACTTGCGCTTTAAATTGTTCGAATACTGGTGTTAAATCGGCACGTTCACTTAATACATTTGGAAACCTACTTTTTAATTGGGCAATATGTTCGTTTGCTCTATTGACATGACTTTCCGCTTGATGTATTGGCATTTCAATACAAAGCGTTGGTAAACCCGTTTGCGCACACAAAGTTGAAGTTAGTGCACTATCAATTCCTCCCGAGATGCCAACAACAAAACCCTTTACTTTTGCGTTTATAGCATAATCATACAGCCATTTTACAATGAATTCATTAATTTTTTCTGCTTGAAAAGGAGTAGAATTTGTCATTTTTTTATGAAAATTTGTAAGTCGATAACTGTATATTTGTAACCGAATTAATATTTTATAAAATTATAAAAATACGCCTTATGAAGCAATTAATATTTGCACTAATTATAGTTTCTTTATTTTCATGTAAGGAAGAAAGTAAAATTGAAGAAGCAGTTGCTCAAATTCCGGTCACATTTAAAGTAGAGCGATTTGATCAAGTTTTCTATGGATCTAAGCCAAACGAATTGAACCAAATTAAGTCAAAATATCCGTTCTTTTTTCCAGCTGGAAATCCCGATTCAGTATGGATAAACAAGATGAATAATCCGTTATTAAAGGAATTATATAAAGAGGTTCAAGTTAAATATCCTACCCTTGGAAAAGTGGAAAGTGATCTTGAAAATTTATTTGCTCATGTGCAGTATTATTTCCCAAAATATAAAACACCTCGTGTAATTACTTTAATAAATGAAGTAGATATGGAGGGTAAAGTTTTTTATGTAGACACGCTTGCCTTGATATCATTAGACTGTTATCTAGGTAAAGAGCATAAATTTTATGTAGATTTTCCCGAATATAAGAAAATTGAATTAGAAGAAAATCAAATCGTTCCTAATTTAGTATCGAGTTTTTGTTATGGGAAAATAGCCACACCTCAAGACAGAACGCTGCTTTCGGCTATGATATATTATGGAAAAGAATTGTACATAAAAGACAAATTAATTCCAGAATATTCCGATGCAAATAAAATTGGGTATACCGAATTACAACTTAAATTTTGCCAAGAAAATGAATATTACATGTGGAGTAATTTGGTAGAAAATAAATTATTGTTTGATGCAAATTCAAAAAACGAACAGCGTTTTATTCAACCGGCACCGTTTTCAAAATTTTATTTAGAAATTGACAATCAAACACCTGGTCGAGTGGGGCAATGGTTGGGTTGGCAAATTGTAAGAAGTTACATGGAAAATAATGATGAGGTAACTTTGGAACAATTAATGGCAATGGATGCCAAAACTATTTTTGAGAATTCGAAGTACAAACCAAAGAAACAATAATAGAATAATGAAAAAATCAGATATAAAAATTACCGTAGGTTTAGATGAAAATAATGTGCCCGAAAAATTATTGTGGACGGCACAAGATGGCGGTGTGGAGCAAGAAGAGGCAAAAGCATTAATGCTGTCGGTTTGGGATAGTAAAGCAAAAGAAACCCTTCGTATTGATTTATGGACTAAAGATATGCCGGTAGACGAAATGAAGCAATTTTTTCACCAAACCTTAGTTGCTATGGCGGATACATTTCAAAGTGCAACCGCCGATGAAAAAATGTCGGATACTATGCGTGATTTTTGTGATTACTTCGCTGAAAAATTAGAATTGAAAGCATAAAAAAAGAGTCGCAAATAGCGACTCTTTTTTATTAAACAAATCCATTATCTTTAAAAACATCTTCATTAATTTGATTGATGTATTCTAAAATTCCTTCACGGCCAATAGCTTCTAGGGAAGACGTTACAAAATATGGCGGCATTTCTGCCCAGTCACCAGCTAATAATTGTTTTTTATAAGCTTCCACATGATTATTCACTTTGTTTTTTCCTAATTTATCAGATTTAGTAAACACAATTGCAAACGGAATTTCGCTTTCTCCTAGATATTCTAAGAATTCTAAATCAATTTTTTGCGCTTCCAATCGAATGTCAATCAATACAAAGGCACAAACTAGTTGTTCTCTATGTTCGAAATAATCCATGATGAATTGTTGAAAAACGGCTTTTGTTTTTTTAGAAACCCGTGCATAACCATAACCCGGCAAATCGACTAAAAACCAATTACTATTGATTTTAAAATGATTAATTAACTGAGTTTTTCCTGGTTTTGATGAGGTTTTTGCCAAGTTTTTATGATTGGTCAACATATTAATCAAGGAAGATTTCCCTACGTTTGAACGACCAATAAAGGCATATTCAGGCAAACGTTCTTTCGGACATTTATCTACTTCAGAATTACTAATAATGAATTCGGCGGTATTAATTTTCATGTAATTTTATACTAAAATTCCCCATTTAAGGGGAATAGTTATAATTTATTCTTTTGCAACCAATTCAATAAAATTTCATTGAAGGCATCTGGATGTTCCATCATAGCAGCATGACCACATTTGTCGATCCAAAACAACTCTGAATTGGGTAACAATTTATTGAATTCTTCAGCCACATTTGGAGGAGTTACTTTATCATCTTTTCCCCAAATAATACACGTTGGCGTAGTCATTTTAGGTAAATCTTTAGCCATGTTATGACGGATGGCACTTTTAGCAATGGTTAAAGTTTTAATCAATTTAATTCGATCATTAACCGTTGCAAAAACTTCATCTACAATTTCTTTGGTAGCAATTTTTGGATCATAGAAAACGTCTTCTGCTTTCTTTTTGATGTATTCATAGTCGCCTCTTTTCGGATAGCTTTCGCCCATTCCGCTTTCATACAAGCCAGAACTTCCAGTAATTACTAATGCTTTTACAAGATTAGGATACATCTTTGTATGGTATAAACCGATGTGGCCACCTAAGGAATTTCCAACAAGAATTACTTTATCAAAACCTTTATGAATGATAAAATCTTTAACAAATCTTGAAAAAGCTTTTACGTTTGTTTTTAAAATGTTTTGTGTGTAGATAGGTAATTCGGGGATCACAACTTTATACCCTTTTGATGGGAAAAATTGGGCTACACCTTCAAAATTACTCAGTCCGCCCATTAATCCATGCAAAATCAGGATTGGGGTTCCTTCTCCGGCTTCAAAATAGGTATATTTTTTTTCTTTTTTTAACATAAATACCACTTAAAGTGTTGGTTGTCCTATTCGACAAATATACTATTTTATTGCGGAAACAAAAGAAAAAAATTAGGGCATTAAAAATTGGTGGTGTTTGAGTATAATTTGTTAGTTATCAACAATTTTAAAACAATTATTAACTAATTTATTTTGCGATGATTTATTTTTTTAAAAGCATTTAAATTCTTCCATTTATCAAGTTTTAATTATTACAACTATATCAGAAGTGGTTTTTTTAGTTTTAATATCTAAAAACTTATTAACAAAGTGGTATTTTGTGGTAAAAAGTGGTAATTTTTTTCTAAATTTGTCCTTATTCAAATAGAAAAGAATTGAAAACATTAATTGGAACATACGAATGCAAGGTTGACGCTAAAGGGCGTTTGATGTTGCCAACTTCCCTAAAGAAGCAATTGGGTTCTTTGGAGGAAGGATTTGTATTGAAGCGATCTGTTTTTCAGCCATGTTTAGAGTTGTTTCCAATGAGTGAGTGGAATAAGATGATGTTGAAAATCAATAAATTGAATCGTTTTATAAAGAAGAATAACGATTTTATAAGACGATTTACAGCTGGAGTTAAAATGGTGGACATTGATACAACGGGACGCCTTTTGATTCCGAAAGACTTAGTTGTTTTTGCAACCATTGAAAAAGACATCGTATTGAATTCTGCTATCAACATTATTGAAATTTGGGATAAAGACAAGTATGAAAATGCAATTGAAAACGCTACCGATGATTTTGCAGATTTAGCTGAAGAAGTTATGGGTAATTTAAATGATGATGAAGATGGAATATCATAATCCAGTATTGCTAAAAGAAACAGTCGACGGATTAAATATGCTTCCAGATGGGGTTTATGTTGACGTAACTTTTGGTGGTGGCGGACATTCACGAGAGATGCTGAATCGATTAGGTACAAATGGAAAACTATTTGCTTTTGATCAAGATCTTGACGCATTAGAAAACACAATTGTTGATGATCGATTTACACTTATTAACGAAAATTTTAGATTCATAAAACGATTTTTACGTTTTCACGGAATTAAACAAGTAGATGGGATTTTAGCGGATCTAGGGGTTTCTTCGCATCAATTTGATGTGGCCGAGCGTGGTTTTTCTACTCGATTTGATGCTGAATTAGATATGCGAATGAATCAAAAAGGTGAAATCAGTGCTTATCATGTTGTGAATGAATATGATGAACAAGAAATTGCACGTGTTTTATTCAATTATGGCGAATTAAAAAACGCAAGAGCAATGGCAAATGTTATTGTTACAGCAAGAAAGGATAAGCAGATTAAAAACTCGGAACAATTAAAACAAGTTCTTGCTAAATTTTTACCAGCACATAAAAGCAATAAAATTTTAGCTCAAATATATCAAGCAATCCGAATTGAAGTAAATCAAGAGATGGATGTTTTGAAAGAGTTCTTAGAGCAATCTTTAGAACTTTTAAAGCCAGGCGGACGTTTAAGTGTTATTTCATATCATTCTTTAGAAGATCGATTGGTGAAACGATTTGTTAAAAACGGCATGTTTGAAGGAGAACCAGAGCGCGATTTTTTCGGAAATTTTGAAGTGCCTTTCAAAATAATTGAAAAACTTATTGTGCCTTCAGAAGCTGAAATTACAATTAATAACAGAGCTCGAAGTGCAAAACTAAGAGTGGCTGAAAAAAGATAGTAGTAATGAAAAACGGAGTTTACAGTTTATTAAAAGCTAAGTTTCTTATTAGTGATGATGCACTTAAGAATTGGAAGTTCATCGTTTTTTTAGTGGTTTTAGGAATGATTATGATTGCTAACAACCATCAATATGATGCTAAGAATTACAAGATTACCGAGTTGACAAACCAAGTTAAAGAATTGCGTTCAGAGTTTGTAGATCGTCGTTCTGAATTGATGAAGTTAAAAATGGAATCTACAGTGGAAAAAAAAATGGAAACCCGTCAAATTTTTCCTTCTGAAGAACAGCCTGTAAAAATTATAGTTGAAAGTAAAAAAGATAAAAAGAGTTTTTGGCAAAAATTAAAAATATGGCAATAGAAGATAAAAAAATATCGTATCGCATGTATTTTGTGGCCTTCTTATTTTTTATGATGGCTTTCTTTGTTTTGATTAAACTCAATAATATACAGTGGGTTGAAGGAAAGTATTACAGAAAATTAGGCAATAAACGTACCGTTAAAAACTTTCCAATTCCTGCAAATAAAGGAAATGTATATTCTGCAGATGGAAGTTTATTAGCAACTTCAATTCCTGAATATGCGGTGTATTTTGATGCTGTAGTACCTTCAGATACACATTTTAGAGATAATTTAAAAGACCTTTCAGATTCATTATCAGTAATGTTTGGTAAGCCAACAGGTTTTTATCAGGCAAAATTACAAAAGGCAAGAGCTAATAAAAGTCGTTATGTTTTCATCGCAAAAAAACTAAGTTATACTGAACAAGTTCGTTTAAAATCTTTTCCGTTATTTAATAAAGGTGCAAATAAAGGAGGAATTATAATTGAACAAAAAACGGTTCGCAAGCATCCTATTGGCTTGGTAGCAAAACGAACTATTGGTTATGAACGTTCAAATGAAGATGGAAAGGGACTTGAATATGCATTTAGAAATTATTTGAATGGGAAAAACGGCCACAGAATGATGCAAAAAATTGCAAAAAATCAGTGGAAACCTATCAGTGATGTCAATGAGAAAGATCCGCAAGACGGTTATGATATTATTTCAACTATAGATGTTTACATTCAGGATATTGCACACCATGCTTTATTAAAACAATTAGAAATTTACAAAGCTGATCATGGATGTGTTGTGGTTATGGAAACAAAAACCGGACACATTAAAGCCATTTCAAATTTAGGAAGGGGAGAAGACGGAAGCTATTTTGAAACTCAAAATTATGCCATAAACGAAACACATGAACCAGGCTCTACCTTTAAATTACTTGATTTGATTGCCGTTTTAGATGACAAAAAAGCAGACACGAGTACGGTTTATGATTCACACGGGGGATTAATAACTTATTATAAGAGAAAAGTTAAAGATTCCAACAATAGAGGTTACGGTAAAATATCATTAGCTAGAGGTTTTGAAGTTTCGTCTAATACGGTTTTAGTTCAATCGGTTTATAATAATTACAAGAATAATCCTAAACAATTTGTAGATCGAATTAATAGTTACGGATTAAATAAACCACTAGGATTACCCATAAAAGGAGAAGGTAAATCGTTCATTCCTTATCCAGGCACTAGCGCTTGGTCGGGTACAAGTTTGCCTTGGATGGCTTTTGGTTATGGTTTGTCGGTGACTCCATTACAAACATTAACAATGTATAATGCGGTTGCTAATAATGGTGTTATGGTGAAACCTATTTTCGTTAGTGAAGTAAAAGAATGGAATAAAACCATTAAAAAATTCAATACCGAAATCATTAATCCAAAAATTTGTTCACAAGAAACATTAGGTAAAGTCCAAGCAGTTTTAGAGAATGTCGTTAAAAAAGGAACGGGTTCAAAATTATACTCAAAAGATTTTTCAATGTCGGGCAAAACCGGAACAGCTCAAGTTAATTATGGCAAACCCGATATGTATTATGCTTCATCATTTGTAGGTTATTTTCCAGCTGTTCAACCTAAATATTCATGTATTGTAGTAATTCACAAGCCAGATAAAACGGTAGGATATTATGGTGCCGATGTTTCTGGACCAGTATTTAAAAGAATTGCACAAAAAATATTTACCGATTCTCCAGCAACAAATCACGTAAAAAATATTGAAGCTAAGGTAGTATCGCAAGAAAATAAATACAACAACTATTACAAAGAAGTAGTTAAAGAAGGACAAATTGTTCCTAATGTAAAAGGCATGGAAGCTATGGATGCTGTTGCTTTATTAGAAAATTTAGGTTTAAAAGTAAAAGTTATTGGATTAGGAAGAGTAAAGAAACAATCCATTACCTCGGGACAAAAGATTAATAAGAATCAAACTATTATAATCGAATTATCGTGAAACGCCTAAAAGACATATTATATAGAGTTAGCATTGAAGCAGTTCATGGAGCTACCGATGTAACTATCTCAAAAATTGAATTTGATTCTAGAAAAGTGGAATCAAATACTGCTTTTGTGGCGATAAAAGGCACCCTTTCTGACGGGCATGATTATATTGAAAAAGCAATTGCACTTGGGGCAAATGTTATTGTTTGCGAACAATTTCCTGAAACTATAGTGCAAGGAATTACCTATGTGCAAGTTAATGATACGAATGAGGCTTTAGCGTATTTATCGGCTAATTTTTATGATAATCCGTCAGAGAAAGTTAAACTAGTAGGTGTAACGGGTACCAATGGAAAAACAACAATTGCTTCATTATTATATCAGTTATTTAAAAAAGCAGGATATAAAGTTGGATTGCTTTCAACGGTTAAAATTATGGTGGATTCCGAAGAGTTTAAAGCTACGCACACGACTCCGGATTCACTGACGTTAAATTATTATTTGGACCAAATGATTCAAGAAGGTTGCGAGTTTTGTTTCATGGAAGTGAGTTCGCACGGAATTCATCAGAAACGAACAGCCGCTCTTCAATTTGCGGGAGGCATTTTTACGAATTTATCACACGATCATTTAGATTATCATAACACCTTTGCCGAATATCGCGATGTAAAAAAATCGTTTTTTGATTATTTGCCAAAATCGGCATTTGCAATAACAAATTGCGACGATAAAAATGGTGTAGTAATGCTTCAAAACACAAAGGCAAAAAAAATCACTTATGCGCTAAAATCGTACGCCGATTATAAAGCACAAATTCTCGAAAATCAATTATCAGGGTTATTGCTAAAAATAAATGATAACGAAGTTTGGGTTAAATTAATAGGTTCGTTTAATGCGTATAATTTACTAGCCATTTTCGGAGTTGCTGTCGAATTAGGAATCGAAAAAGTTGAGGCATTACGATTGCTTTCTGAATTAGAAAGTGTATCTGGACGATTTCAGTTTATTGTTTCCGATTCAAAAATTACGGCAATTGTCGATTATGCTCATACGCCCGATGCTTTAGAAAATGTGCTACAAACTATTGAGGATATTCGTACAAAAAACGAGCAGCTAATTACAGTTGTAGGTTGTGGTGGCGATCGAGATAAAACAAAACGTCCAGTTATGGCAAACATTGCTGCTACGTTGAGTGATAAAGCCATTTTTACAGCAGATAATCCAAGAACCGAAAATCCAGAAATAATTATTCAAGAAATGGAACAAGGAGTTGAACCTCAAAATTTCAAAAAAACAATTTCCATTTTAGATCGAAAACAAGCCATTAAAACCGCTTGTCAACTGGCAAACCCAAATGACATTATTTTAATTGCTGGAAAAGGACATGAAACCTATCAAGAAATAAACGGAGTGAAATATGATTTTGATGATTTACAAATAGTAACCGAATTATTACAACAATTAAATAAATAAGCCATCATTAACCTTTAAAACTAAGCAAATATTATGTTATTCTATATTTTTCAATACTTAGACAAAGCATTTGATGTTCCTGGAGCGGGTGTATTTCAATACATAACTTTTCGTTCGGCATTGGCTTTTATTTTGTCGTTGTTGATTGCTACGATTTACGGAAAAAAAATCATCAATTATTTAAGAAATCAACAAGTTGGTGAAACGGTACGCGAACTAGGATTAGAAGGACAGACCGCAAAAGCTGGAACACCTACAATGGGTGGAATTATCATTATTCTAGCAACTTTGATTCCGGTTTTATTGTTAGCAAAATTGAATAATATTTATATCATTTTACTAATTGTGACTACCATTTGGATGGGAACTATTGGTTTCATAGATGATTACATTAAAATATTTAAAAAAGACAAACAAGGATTAAAAGGTGTTTTTAAAGTAATTGGACAAGTTGGTCTTGGATTAATTGTGGGAACCGTATTGTATTTAAGTCCAGATGTTACCGTTAGAAAAGATACAGTAACTTCTAGGGTAAAAATGGAAAACAATATAAAAACATCTGATTTAGAAGAAAAATCAACGGCAACGACTATTCCGTTCATGAAAAACAATGAATTTGATTATGCCGAAGTATTATCATTTATGGGAGATGATTACAAAAGTTATGCTTGGTTGATCTTTATTCCAATGGTTATTTTGATCATTACAGCGGTTTCAAATGGAGCCAATTTAACCGATGGAATTGATGGTTTAGCCGCAGGAACTTCTGCTATTTCGGTATTGACTCTTGGGTTATTCACATTCGTTTCTGGAAATATAATTTTTTCAGACTATCTAAACATCATGTACATCCCAAATGCAGGTGAAATGACGATTTTCATCGCTGCTTTTGTAGGAGCATTAGTTGGATTTTTATGGTACAATGCTTATCCAGCCTCAGTTTTTATGGGGGATACGGGAAGTTTAACCATTGGTGGAATTATAGCAGTTATTGCAATTGCTATCCGAAAAGAATTAATGATTCCGGTAGTTTGTGGTATTTTCTTAGCTGAAAATTTATCGGTTATTGTTCAAGTTAGTTACTTTAAATATACGAAAAAGAAATATGGAGAGGGAAGACGCATTTTCTTAATGTCTCCATTACATCATCATTATCAAAAGAAAGGATATCACGAAAGTAGAATAGTAACTCGTTTTTGGATTGTTGGAATTCTATTAGCTATTTTCTCTTTGGTATCATTAAAATTAAGATAGCATGCGATTGGTTGTTTTGGGAGGTGGAGAAAGCGGAGTAGGTACTGCAATTTTAGGAAAGCAAAAAGGATATGATGTTTTTGTTTCCGATTATGGAAAAATAAAAGACAGTTATAAAGAAGTTCTTACAAATAATGAAATTATCTGGGAAGATGAAAAGCATACAGAAGCATTAATTCTGAATGCCGATGTTGTAATGAAAAGTCCTGGTATTCCTGAGAAAGCACCTATTGTTAAAAAACTCATCGAGAAAGGGATTTCAGTTATTTCTGAAATTGAGTTTGCAGCCCAGTTTACAGAAGCATTAACCATAGGAATTACCGGCAGTAACGGAAAAACCACTACCACATTATTAACCTATCATGTTTTAAAACAAGGTGGATTAAATGTAGGTTTAGCCGGAAACATCGGAAAAAGCTTCGCCTGGCAAGTAGCCGAAAATAAGCACGATGTTTATGTATTAGAATTGAGTAGTTTTCAACTAGATGGTATAATTAATTATAAGCCACATATTGCCATCATTACAAATATTAGCCCAGATCATTTAGATCGATACAATTATGATTATAATTTATACATCGCATCAAAATTTAGAATAACAAAAAACCAAACGGAAGCAGATTATCTAATTTATGATTATGAAGATGAAGCCATCCATAATTGGTTAAGTAAGAATACAATTAAAGCAAATAAAGTTCCATTCTCGCTTTCAGAAAAGCTTGAAAATAACGGAGCATTTTTAGAAGACAACAAATTTAATAGCACAATTAATAAAGAACTATTTACTATGCAAATCAACGAACTAGCCTTAGAAGGAAAACACAACATTAAAAATGCAATGGCAGCAACTGCTGTTGCTCAGTTGTTGAATATTAGAAAACAAACCATTAGAGAAAGTTTGACTAATTTTCAAGGTGCAGAACACCGTTTAGAAAAAGTATTAAAAATACAAGGGGTGCAATATATTAATGATTCAAAAGCCACTAATGTAAATTCGGTTTTTTACGCATTGGACAGCATGACCACACCTACTGTTTGGATAGTTGGAGGTGTTGACAAAGGAAATGATTATGATGAATTAATGCCATTGGTTCGCGAAAAAGTAAAAGCCATTGTTTGCATTGGAGTAGACAACGCCAAAATATGCGATGTATTTAATAATGTAGTAGATATTATGGTTGAAACAACTTCCATGTCAGAAGCAGTTCAAATTGCAAAACGCTTAGCAGAAAAAGGAGACACGGTGCTTTTGTCTCCTGCATGTGCTAGTTTTGATTTGTATGAAAATTATGAAGACAGAGGAAATCAATTCAAACAAGCTATTTATAATTTGTAAAATTCCCAAACCCAAACCCAAATAAGAATCTATAAATAATATATATATAGACCAATTATCAATCAAAATACAACAATACAATATACATTATACAAAAAAAATATGTTCGATATCATTGGTAAAATAAGAGGAGATAAAACCATTTGGGCAATAGTGTTTCTATTAGCTTTGGTTTCTTTTTTGCCAGTTTATAGTGCCAGTACAAATTTAGTTTATGTAATCGGTAAAGGTTCAACAATAGGTTATTTATTCAAACATTTTATTCATGTTATGTTAGGGTTTGCTATTGTATTTTTTATCCATAAAACACCGTATCATTATTTTAAAGCATTATCTATTTTTGGAATTCCACTTGTAATATTATTATTAGTTTATACTTTATTTAAAGGAACGGTAATTGATGGAGCAAATGCCAGTCGATGGATCCAAATTCCTTTTGTAGGTATTAGTTTTCAAACATCTACCATTGCATTTATTGTATTGATGATTTATGTTGCTCGTTATTTATCTAAAGTAAGCGACAAAGAATATTCATTTAAAGAATCATTATTAGAACTATGGTTGCCTGTATTTGCTATTTTGGCTTTAGTACTTCCTGCTAATTTTTCTACTACAGCTTTGATTTTTTCAATGGTTTGCATGCTCGTTTTCATCGGGCAATATCCCTTAAAATATTTGGGTTTTATTATTGGAGCAGGTATTGCAAGTTTGTTATTCTTCATCATGGTTGCAAAAGCATTTCCAGATGCAATGCCCAATCGTGTTGATACGTGGATGAGTCGTATAGATAGTTTTTTTGATGACAAACCAAATGACGATGATTACCAAATTGAAAACGCAAAAATAGCCATAGCCTCTGGAAAAATTTATGGTCTTGGTCCTGGAAAAAGCGTTCAAAAACATTTTCTACCACAATCTTCATCCGATTTTATTTTCGCAATTATAGTCGAAGAATATGGATTAATCGGAGCGGTCGGAATTATATTTTTATATCTACTCTTGTTCATTCGATTTATTATTGATGCCCAAAAAGCAACAACATTATTTGGAAAACTGCTGATTATCGGACTTGGTTTCCCAATTATTTTTCAAGCATTCATAAATATGGGTGTTGCAGTTGAGTTATTGCCAGTTACCGGACAGCCGTTGCCATTAATTAGTAGTGGTGGAACTTCTCTTTGGATGACTTGTATAGCTATCGGAATTATATTAAGTGTTACAAAAAAGGAAGAAGAAATTGCTTTAGATTTAGACGATAAACGTAAACGCGACGATGCGTTACAACAAATTATAGACGCACAAGTTGCCCTAAATGAAGAAAAAGAAGTGGATGAAAATCAGCAAAAAATGGAGGAAATGAAATACTCCATTAGAGAAGAATTAAGTAAAGACGAAGGAGATAGTTTGTATAACGGACAAAATCCTATGAACAGCGTAAGAAATAAAGAATAAATGCAACAACCAAGATTCATAATTAGCGGAGGCGGAACAGGAGGACATATCTATCCTGCAGTAGCTATTGCTAACGAATTAAAAGTGCGTTTTCCTGAAGCAAAATTTCTTTTTGTTGGCGCGCAAGATAAAATGGAAATGCAAAAAGTGCCTCAAGCAGGTTATGAAATTAAAGGATTATGGATTGCAGGTTTACAAAGAAAGTTAACTTTTAAAAATGCATTGTTTCCAATAAAATTAGCTTCAAGTTTGTTGAAATCTTTTTTTATTATAAAAAGTTTTAAACCAGATGTGGTAATTGGTACAGGAGGTTTTGCAAGCGGTGCGGTATTAAAAGTAGCATCGCTATTAGGAATTCCAACTTTAATACAAGAGCAAAATTCATATCCAGGAATTACTAATAAATTACTAGCTAAAAAAGCAAATGCAATTTGTGTTGCATATGAAAATTTGGAACGATTTTTTCCAAAGGATAAAATGATATTAACAGGTAATCCAGTGCGACAAGATTTATTGCTTCAAGCAAATAAAAGTGAAGCGAATGCTTATTTTAAGTTAGATGAATCTAAAAAAACGGTATTGGTTTTAGGCGGAAGTTTAGGCGCAAGAAGAATCAACCAATTAATTGAAAAAGAATTGGATTTTTTACTGAACCAAAACATTCAAATCATCTGGCAATGCGGAAAATTGTATTTCGAAGAGTATAAAAAATATAACTTGGAAAAACTCTCAACTTCCAACTCAAAACTCGTAACTGTTTTGGCGTTTATTGACCGAATGGATTTAGTTTATGCTGCTGCAGATGTAATTATTTCGCGTTCAGGTGCATCTTCGGTTTCGGAATTATGCATTGTGGGTAAGCCTACGATTTTTATTCCATCGCCCAATGTAGCAGAAGATCATCAAACGAAAAATGCCAAAGCAATTGCAGATAAAGATGGCGCAATTTTGCTTAAAGAAGCAAATTTAGATGCTGAGTTTGAAACCGTTTTTACTGATCTAATTACGAATGAAGATAAACAAACAGAATTAAGTCAAAACATAAAAAAATTAGCTAAACCAAACGCAACAAAAGATATTGTTGAAGAGATAGTTAAATTAGTTTAAATGTTTCAAGTTCCACGTTTCAAGTATATAACCTGAAACAAATCAAACTTGAAACCTGAAACAAAAATATATGAACCTAAACCAAATACATAACGTATATTTTATCGGCATCGGAGGCATCGGTATGAGTGCTTTGGCTCGTTATTTCCAAAATATCGGTAAAAATGTAGCGGGTTATGATAAAACGGAAACGCAATTAACAGACGAGTTGCAAGCGTTGGGTTTAGCTATTCATTTTGAGGATAATATCAATTTAATTCCAAAAGATTTTTACAGCGAAAATACCTTAGTAGTTGTAACACCCGCAGTTCCTGTTTCGCATTCAGAGTGGAATTATTTTTTAGAAAGAGATTATTCTATTAAAAAACGCGCCGAAGTTCTTGGGTTAATTACAAAAGACACCTATTGTTTTGCGGTAGCTGGTACACACGGAAAAACAACCACATCAAGTATTTTAGGACATATTTTATTTGAAAGCGGGGTAGATGTTACTGCTTTTTTAGGCGGAATTGTTGAAAACTATAATTCAAACCTAATTGGTTCAGGAAAAACAGTTACAGTTGTTGAAGCAGATGAGTTTGATCGTTCATTTTTACATTTGCATCCAAATGTTTCTTGCATAACTTCAATGGATGCAGACCATTTAGATATTTATGGAGACGCAGCAAGTATTGAAGAATCTTTTAAAGAATTTGCAGCAAAAACATCCAGCGAAAATTTATATATAGTTCAAGGTTTACCTTTGGAAGGAATAACCATTGGAATATCAAACGACGCAGATTTTTCGGCACAAAATATTCGTATCGAAAAAGGATTTTATGTGTTTGATGTGAAAACTCCAGCAGAATTAGTGCCAAATGTAAAATTTGGTTTACCTGGACATCACAATTTAACAAATGCGTTATTGGCTTTCGCAATGGCAAAATCCTATGGGGTTTCCAATGATAAAATTAGTGCAGCGTTAGCTAGTTTTAAAGGAGTTAGACGTCGGTTTTCATTCCAAATACGAGAAGAAAACAAAGTATATATTGATGATTATGCGCATCATCCAACTGAAATTAACGCGGTGCATCAGGCGGTTCGTGAATTGTATCCAGGAAAGAAAATTATAGCAGCTTTTCAGCCGCATTTATTTAGTCGAACCAAAGATTTTGCCGATGGTTTTGCAGAAAGTTTAGCACAATTTGATGAAGTGCTGTTGCTTGAAATATATCCAGCACGAGAATTACCCATAGAAGGAATCAATTCTAGTTGGTTATTAACAAAAATTGATCATCCAAATAAAAAATTAGTGAATAAAAATGAATTGATTTCTACATTTCAAAATTCAGACGCTTCAGTATTTGTAACAATTGGAGCTGGCGACATTGGCGAGATGGTAAAAGATATTAAAAAAGCGCTTTATGAGAAGGATTAATTGGCATAGTATACGTTTAGTGATGATCATTTTTACAATGATTTTCTTGTATTCTTTTTCTTTAAAAAGGAATATAGTGCGCAAAATCAACAAGATAGAAATTAAATTTGAGTCGAATGAAAACATGTTTTTAACACATCAAATGGTTAATAACTTGTTAATACAAAATTTAGGAGGTGCTTCAAGAATACAAAAAGATAAAGTAGATTTGAATAGTTTAGAAAATTCTCTAAATCATCATGAGATGATTGAAAAAGCAGAAGTTTTTTCTACAATAGATGGTTTTCTAAATACGCGTATTACTCAAAAGATCCCTATACTAAGAGTTATTTCTGATAATGACAGCTATTACCTTGATAGAAAAGGAGGTAGAATTTCATTGTCAACAAATTTTTCGGCACGAGTTCCCCTAGTTGTTGGCGAATTCAGTAAAGAAAAAAGTAAGTCATATTTGAATTTATTTAATGAAATTAACAAAGATGATTTCTTAAGTAAAAACATTACTGGCGCACAAATCATGCCTTCGGGAAATGTGGTGTTAACCAACCGGAGTTTTGATTATAAAATTGCTTTTGGGAAACCAATTAATGTAAAAAAGAAGCTCAAGAATTATAAAGCTTTTTTTTATCACGCAATAAAAGACACTTTGATTAATGAGTACAAAGAGATAAACTTAATGTTTACACAACAAGTGGTTTGTAAGAAATAGAATAAATTATGAACAAAGACAACATCGCAGTAGGATTAGACATTGGTACAACTAAAATTGTAGCAATGATTGGTAAGAAAAATGAATACGGAAAGCTAGAAATTCTTGGTGTAGGAAAATCTAAAAGTTTAGGTGTTCATCGAGGTGTTGTTAACAATATCACACAAACAATTCAGTCGATTCAGCAAGCAGTTTCAGAAGCAGAAAACGATTCAGGGTATAAAATTAATGATGTAGTTGTAGGAATTGCTGGGCAACACATTCGCAGTATTCAACACAGTGATTACATCAGTAGACCAAATTCAGAAGAAGTAATTGGCGATGTTGATATTGACACACTTATTGGTCAAGTACATAAATTAGCAATGTTGCCAGGCGAAGAAATTATTCACGTTTTGCCTCAGGAATTTAAAATTGATGGACAAGCCGAAATAAAAGAACCTATTGGAATGTATGGCGGAAGACTAGAATCTAGTTTTCATGTTGTGGTAGGACAAGCAGCTTCAATTCGCAATTTAGGCAGATGTGTAAAAAGTGCCGGATTAGAATTATCTGGATTAACCCTAGAACCATTAGCTTCTGCAGATGCTGTTTTGAGTCAAGAAGAAAAAGAAGCAGGAGTTGCATTAATTGATATAGGAGGTGGAACTACTGATTTAGCCATTTTTAAAGATGGTATTATCCGTCACACCTCAGTTGTTCCGTTTGGAGGAAATGTAATTACAGAAGATATTAAAGAAGGTTGCTCGATTATTGAAAAACAAGCTGAGTTGTTAAAAACTCGTTTTGGATCGGCATGGCCAGGTGAAAATAGAGACAACGAAATTGTTTCAATTCCTGGATTAAGAGGAAGAGAGCCAAAAGAAATTTCGTTAAAAAACTTATCAAAAATTATTCACGCTAGAGTGGTGGAAATTATTGAACAAGTTTATGCTGAAATTAAATTATACGGTCACGAAGATCCAAAGAAAAAATTAATTGCAGGGATTGTTTTAACAGGAGGTGGCGCTCAGTTGCAACACATTAAACAGCTTGTTGAATATATTACTGGAATGGATACCAGAATAGGATATCCAAATGAGCATTTGGCTGGAGATTCAAACGAAGAATTATCAAGTCCATTGTATGCAACTGCAGTTGGTTTAGTAATGAACAGTATTCGAAATAATACAAAAAGTGCTACGCCATTTGTAGAAATGAAAAAAGAAGAACCAGAAGTGGTTGCACGAGCTCAAGTTGTAACAGAAACACCTGTTATGGCTGAAGATAAAGAAGAGTTACAGGCTACTCATTCTACACATCAAGAAACAACCGACGAGAAAATCAAACGTTCGTTTTTTGATAAATATATAGATAAGATTAAAGAATTTTTAGATAACGCAGAATAAAAGGAACTACTATGTCAGAATTTGGAAACATTTCATTTGATTTACCTAAAAACCAATCGAACGTAATTAAAGTAATTGGCGTTGGAGGGGGAGGTAGTAATGCCATAAACCACATGTTTAAACAAGGCATTAAAGGTGTTGATTTTATAGTTTGTAATACCGATTCTCAGGCATTGCAAAACAGTCCTGTACCCAATAAGATTCAGCTGGGTGTAAACCTTACTGAGGGTCTGGGTGCTGGAGCAAATCCTGAAGTAGGTCAACAATCTGCAATCGAAAGTATTGCCGAAATCGAAAAAATGTTAGATAGTAATACCAAAATGGTTTTTATCACCGCTGGAATGGGTGGAGGAACTGGAACGGGTGCTGCTCCTGTTATTGCACAATTAGCAAAAGACAGAGACATTCTTACCGTTGGTATTGTTACAATTCCTTTTCAGTTTGAAGGAAAAGTTCGCTCTGAGCAAGCGTTAGCTGGAGTAGAACGTTTACGTAAACAAGTAGATTCTTTAGTTGTTATCAATAATAATAAATTACGTGAAGTATACGGAAACTTAGGTTTCAAAGCAGGTTTTTCTAAAGCTGACGAAGTTTTAGCAACAGCTTCAAGAGGAATTGCCGAAGTAATTACACATCACTATACACAAAATATTGACCTTAAAGATGCTAAAACCGTATTATCAAATAGCGGAACAGCAATCATGGGATCAGCAGCTGCATCTGGAGAAGATCGTGCTAAGCAAGCAATTTCTAGTGCTTTAGATTCTCCTTTATTGAATGACAATAAAATTACAGGTGCAAAAAATGTATTATTATTAATTGTATCAGGTACTGATGAAGCTAATGAAATTACCATCGATGAAATAGGTGAAATCAACGACTATATTCAGGCTGAAGCAGGTTTTAATGCTAATATCATCATGGGAGTTGGTGAAGAAGAAACATTAGGTGATGCTATTTCTGTAACCGTTATTGCAACAGGATTTAATGTAGAGCAACAAGCCGAAATTGTAAATACAGAACCGAAAAAAATAATTCACTCGCTTGAAGACGACCAAAAAAGTGTTCATGTTTTATTGAATGACACGATTGCATCACTTTCAGTGAATGAGCCTATTTTTGAAGCACCTGAGTTGAATGAAGTAATTGCCAAAAGTGAAGCTCCTGTTGTTGAAGAAGTAACACCAAAAATTGTATTCTCATTAGATGAAGCAGAAGAGTCAGTTTTTGAAATTAATGAATCTGTTGCTACAATTGATTTAGTACCTACAACAGATTTTCTTAAAGACATTCAGGTAACTTTCGAAATTGTTTCGGCACCCGCACAAAACAATTTTGAAATTATCACACCACAAATTAGAGAAATTCAGGTTATAGATCCAGAATTTGTAATAGCAAAAGAAGATTTTAATTTTGAATTGGATTTATTTGATATTAAATCAGAATCCCAAGTTGAAAATACCATTGTGTTTGATTTAACTGAGGAAACGCGTTCATTAGAAGTGAAAGATCTAATAAATGTTGTACCAGTTACTGAAGTGAATCAAAACGGTATTATTAAATATTCATTAGAAGACTATTTAGAAATAGAGACTCAAATTGAAGCAACAAAAGAGGTTAATATGGTTAATGAACCTGTTGACGAAGAGCTCAATTTTACAATGAAAAAAGAAGTTGAGAAACTTGAAAATAACATTCATTTTGATGCGGTTTCACCATTAGAAATGTCTATTGAAGAAACATTAAAATTTAGAGCCGAAGAACGTAAACTTAAAATGAAGGATTTCAATCATAAATTCAACAACAACAACGCTCAAATTGATGAATATGAGAAAGAGCCCGCCTATAAAAGAATGGGAATAGATTTAACATCTGCACCATCATCAAACAATAATCAATCTAGAATGTCTTTAGGAACAGATAGTAACGATGATATACAGCTTCGTTCAAACAATTCCTTCCTTCATGATAATGTAGATTAATTTACAATAAACTAACCTATCTCATAAGACCCGAAGAGCAATTTTCGGGTTTTTTTGTTACCTTTGCAAAATAAATAAACAATAAAACACCAACAATAGATATGAGTTTAGAAGTAAAAATCATGGATCACATGAAAGAAGCCATGAAAGCAAAAGATTCAGTCGCTTTAGAAGCCTTAAGAGCTATAAAGTCTGCAATAATTTTAGCCAAAACTGAAGTAGGTGCTGCAGATGGTTTGTCAGAATCAGACGAAATTAAAATGTTACAGCGTTTAGTAAAAATGCGTAAAGACAGTTACGAAATTTTTACGGCACAAAACCGTCTCGATTTAGCTGAACCAGAATTAGCCCAAATAGCAGTTATCGAAAAATTCTTACCCGCACAATTATCAGAATCAGAAGTAGAGGCAATTATTTCTAAAATCATTGCAGAAACAGGTGCTACAGGAATTGCTGCTATGGGAAAAGTTATGGGCTTAGCTTCAGCGCAAATAGGTGGACAAGCAGAAGGTAAAGTTATTTCTGGAATTGTTAAAAAACTTTTAGTTTAAAAATAGAGAATATAGAAAATAGATTAAGTCTATTATCCAAAGTCTAATAATCTATTATCTAAAAAAAACGGCTTCGTAGTTCAACTGGATAGAATGACGGATTTCGGCTCCGTTGGTTGCAGGTTCGAACCCTGCCGAGGTCACTAATAAATATTTTAAACAAAAAAAACGCCAAACTTGTTTGAGCGTTTTTTTGTTTAAAGTTTTTTATATGCGGAACTTTGAGAAATTTTTTTAAGTCAAATTTATTTCATTCCTACTCATAATTTAAACTTCGTCCGGCTTCTAAAACAGCCCAACGCAACAAAGCAAACGATTATATTGGAACTTTTTGTTTGTCATTTTAGCAAAAAATCACATCATTGATAATGTGGTTTTATTTTTTAAAGGGCTAAAATTCTAATCCTTAATACAACGCACCGAGTAACCGAATTCTCTTGAGTAGTTATCTCCATAGATATTACCATAACCGTAATCCAAGAAGAAGGCCCAAGGACTTGAGGGTGCAAAATTGACCTCAGAAGAACTCCACCAAATACCGCCATTACCAATACCGCTGTAGTATGTGACATATCTTTCTCCTCCTGGAAGACCTGTGAAACCTGATTCGTTGGTTGCCATTGCGTTAGGGCTCTGCCAAAGGCCATTTCCTGCTTGAATGGTTCCCGTTGACTTCATTTTTCCGCCTGCCACAGTTGAACCTCCCAAACAATCTACTAATTGAGTCCATTCAGTATCAGTTGGTATATGCCATCCCGTTGGAGCCAATTTCTTTCTAAGAGCTGGGTTTGTGGCTGAAGCTGAATTATAAATACCCGCTACTGCAAACCAATTGTATAACTTTCCATAGGTTTTGCCATTGGCGGTGTTATTTGCATAATAGCACCATGCCCCAGTAGTTAAGTTTCCCCATTGGGTTTGGTCTGTTACTTGAGGTATGGGAGTGCCATCCGTATATTTTGAAACATTTAAATTTTGTTTTGTAAATATTAGGCCGCAGTTGGTTACTGATTGATACGTGTTTCCATCAATATCGGTTACATTAGGCCCAGACACATTTATAGCCGTGGAATTTGAGGTTGTTAAAGTTATTGCATTACTATAAGTAAGCGAATTTCCAACTGTATTGTAAGAATAAACTCTATAAGTGTAAGTAGTGTTTGGAGTTAAACCAGTATCGTTAAATGTAGTAACATTAGTTGCTGTAGTACCAATTATTGCATATATCTCTGTTCCTGTTTTGCGTTCGATTTTATATCCTGTTTCATTTGTAGAATTGTCTGTCCATGAAAGATTAATTTGTGTTGAAGATGCAACTGATCCCGTTAAATTAGATGGTCCTACCGGCACAACAGTAGTTGTAGAATTTCCATTTTCATCAGTACTAGTTGAACAAGAATAAACTAAAGCTATTCCTAATAATAAGACTAAAAACTTTTTCATATTGTTTACAAATTATTTTCTTTGTAAATTTAACGTTTATATATCAATTGTACCAAGAAATATTTTAATACACACACTTATATGTGGATAGTCCCTTGGTTAATTAATTAGACGGGGGTTTGGAAGTGAGGATACTTTAATCTTAAGCACATGACAAACTAACCAACCCAACCCTAGAATTTTAATTTTTTAACAAATTAGTTTATTATTTAGTTATTTGCTTTAAATCAGCAATAGTTGCAATTGGATCCTGCGCGCTAAAAACATAACTTCCTGCTACTAAAACATCTGCACCAGCATCGACTAATTGTTTTGCGTTTTTATTGGTTACACCGCCGTCAATTTCAATTAATGTAGCAGCATTTTTTTTGTTGATTAAAGCTTTTAGTTTTTCAACTTTTGCAAAAGTATTCTCAATGAATGATTGCCCTCCAAAACCTGGATTTACACTCATAATACATACTAAATCTATATCCTGAATCACATCTTCAAGTAAGTCTACGTTAGTGTGTGGATTTAATGCTACCCCAGCTTTCATACCTTCTGCTTTTATCGCTTGTAATGTTCGGTGTAAATGGTTGCACGCTTCGTAGTGAACCGTTAATACATTTGCTCCTAATTTAGCAAAAGTTGAAATGTATCGGTCAGGATCTACTATCATTAAATGTACATCAATCGTTTTTTTGGCATGTTTGTTAATAGCATCTAAAACGGGCATTCCAAAAGAAATATTCGGCACAAAAACGCCATCCATAATATCAATATGAAACCAATCGGCTTCACTGGCATTAATCATTTCAATGTCGCGTTGTAAATTAGCAAAATCGGCAGCTAAAACCGAAGGAGCAATTAAAGTGTTTTTCATTTAAGTATATTGTTTGTGCAAAAAAGTAGATTTTTAAAAAAACTCCGAAAGTGATTCCGGAGTTTTAACATTAAGACTTTCGGCTTTAGACTTTACGACTAAATTTATCCCAAATAGGTTTTCAATATTTTACTTCTTGAAGTATGTTTCAATCTACGGATAGCTTTTTCTTTAATTTGACGCACACGCTCGCGAGTTAAATCGAATGTTTCGCCAATTTCTTCTAACGTCATTGGATGCTGATCGCTTAAACCAAAATACAAACGAACTACATCCGCTTCTCTTGGAGTTAAGGTTTCTAAAGCACGTTCAATTTCAGTTTGAAGTGATTCGTGAATTAATTCTCTATCTGGATTTGGTGATTCACCAGAACGCAACACATCGTATAAGTTAGAATCTTCTCCTTCTACTAAAGGCGCATCCATTGATAGATGACGTCCAGAGTTTTTCATAGACTCTTTTACATCATTTACGGTCATGTCTAATTCTTTGGCAATCTCTTCAGCAGATGGTGCACGCTCTTGCGATTGTTCAAGCAAGGCATACATTTTGTTGATTTTATTGATAGATCCAATTTTATTTAACGGTAAACGCACAATTCGAGATTGTTCAGCCAACGCTTGTAAAATCGATTGACGAATCCACCAAACGGCATAGGAAATGAATTTGAAACCACGTGTTTCGTCAAAACGTTGCGCAGCTTTTATCAATCCTAAATTTCCTTCATTAATTAAATCTGGAAGTGTAAGTCCTTGATTTTGATATTGTTTTGCAACTGATACCACAAAACGTAAATTCGCTTTTGTTAATTTTTCTAAAGCTTTTTGGTCTCCCGCTTTAATTTTTTGAGCTAATTCTACTTCTTCATCAGCAGTAATAAGGTCAACTTTTCCAATTTCTTGTAAATATTTGTCTAAAGAAGCAGTTTCACGATTAGTTACCTGCTTGGTAATTTTAAGTTGTCTCATTGAATTTCCTTACTTATTAAAAGTTCTGATAGTTATACGTAGAGTATGAAAAAAAAGTTACAAAAAAAATGCAAAAAGTTAAACACCAACTTCAAAATTCAATTTCTAAATCTATTGATTACAATTAAATAAGACATTAAATAATTAAATCTCTAAAAAATTGGCAACATTTTTACCCTTCCACTGCCCTATAAATTTATATGGAATAAATCTTGCAAACAACTCTTCTTTATACCATTTTAGTTTTCTGGTAAGACGAACCACCTCTTTATGCTTTTCATTTTTATAGGCATAATCGATCATTTCTGCTTGGGTTTTCCAAATGCTTAAAGTCGCTTGTTGGATTAAAGGCCATTCGCCAACGCCTATTGACAGCGCTAATCCATCGTACTCTTCTAAACTTTTACTTACTTGGCCTACTTTTCTCCAAAAAGAAATCAATTTTGAAAACCGAATACTGGCTCTTGTTAAAACCATAACTGGTTTATCTAAAGCCAAAGTAGCATGGGAAACAAAGGGTTGTTTTCCATCCCATTTTCCATGTGCTTCTGCTGCGTGTGCAAAAACGGTGAATGACTCGGCGCTTCTCGATTTATAATTGTTAAAAAATGAATTGTTTTCAAAAAAAGCAGTAGCCTTTATTTCTGATTCCCAAATGCATAATAAGGCATAAGTACCAAAGTTGGGTTTTGAACTAAAACCATTTTCAGCACCTGAACCCAGCAGTTTGTAGAAGACTAATCCTTCAATGTTTTTGAAATGTGCATGACCTAATTGCATTTGCGAAAATGCCCAAAGTTTATTGGAAAAAGTTTCCAATTTAAAAAAAGTACAAGTGGTTATTTGGCTCATTAGTTTGTATTATATTTTAGAAGGATTTATGATCCATCCTTATTTAGATTTCTTTTTTCAACTACAACTATTTGTACGCCCATTGGAACTAGTTTTTCAAAAGTAAAAATTGGAAATGTAATCACTTTTAAAAACACAAGCGACCAAAAATGTTTAGACATACTGCCAGACCAATCGACTCCTTTTTTTTGCATTTTGCCAAGCCACCATAGGGTAAACGCATCAAGAGTTCCGTATCGTAAATGTTTTTTAATTTCCCATTTGTCATTTTGAAACAAAAGGTCAAAACTTTTTTTGGTTGGTAACGAAATGTGCCTTGGACTGTGCCAACCTTGCCAATACGATTTTTGAATTTTTGCGCTAATGCTATTATAATCAGGTACTTCAATAATTAATTTTCCTCCAGATTTAAGACAATTATAGAGTGCTTCTATGGTTTGACTCGGGTTATAATCGTGTTCCAAATAATGCCAAAGTGTAATTACATCAAATTGTTTATCAGAAACATAATCTTCAATCGCTATTTTTTTAAGTTCTAAGTTGGGAAAACTTTTATCTTTCCAGCCTGAATCTGAAAAATCAATTCCAGTGCAATTTGCTTTTGATTTTTGTTCTAAAATTTCCAAAAAACTTGGATTGCCACATCCTACATCAAGAACATTAAGGTTAGGATTGTTTTTTTTAAGATGTTTTTTTACAAGAGTAACACGTTTTAAATCTAATTTTTTTTGACTATTGGTTACAAATGAACTGTACTTTCCCCAGGCTTCGGCTCCTCTATAAGGCAAGTAATTGTCTGTATAATAATGCTCTAATTGTTCAGTTGTTACTGGATTTGTTAAAAATACGGCTTCGCAATTAGTACAAATATCAAATGTATAAAGCTCATTATTTGGCTCATGCATTAGCGCATTTGTAGATAGGTAAAAAGAACTTTCGGTTTTTTTACAAATCGGGCAATTGGCAGCATTTTTAGTTTCCATTCGATAGTTTAATTTATGAACAGCTTATGAAAAATATATAGAATAAACCAAAGTAAATATAAAACCTTATGCAATAAACTAGGATATTTATTCAGATGCTTGCTGTTTTATGCGTTTGTGATTTTTGTCTGCTTTAAGGCAGCTTGAATATATTTTCTCTTAATAATCAACATTCCAAAACTTTCGCCACCTTCTTTTCCTACATTTTTGTGATGCATTTTGTGTGCTCTACGCAACGCTAAAACATAGACATTTTTTGTTTTAGTTAGCACCTTGAAACGTTGGTGTATTACTAGATCATGTACTACAAAATAAGCTAAACCATAGAGTAAAATTCCAAAACCAACCCAAGTGTACCAAGCATATTGGTTCATCATTCCTAACATAATAAGTAGCCAACTTGGCACGGCATAAATGATAAAAAACAAATCATTTCGTTCAAACCAACTTTTATGGTCTTTTTTGTGATGGTCTGCATGAAAATACCACATAAAGCCATGCATAATGTATTTATGATTTGCCCAAGCCGAAAATTCGGTTAGAATAAATGTAACTAAAACAATGCTACAATTAATTAGTATTTCCATGTTAAATAAATATAAATAATGAAGTAAAAAATATAATTTGTAAAATCAATATAATCAAAGACACCGTTCGATTGCTTTTAATTAGGATAGGATAAAAAAAGTACGATATAAAAAAAGCAACTCCAATCCAACCCAAGTAATTATGTATACCTGGTAGTCCACTTTCAAATTGCCAAAAATCGAGTTTTGGTGCTACTTGTTCTATAAGCAAATCAATTAGTGTAACTAATAAAGCAGCTACAGCCAATACCGTAATTTTGTTTGCAAAGATACTACTTACTATCCTGATTCCAGCACAAATAAGCATTGCCCAATTGATAGAAATGATTAGCGGAACTTCAAGTAATTTAATTCCTAATCCATCGCCATAGGAATATTTTCCAAAAATTAAACCGGTTTTTACGCCAATTACTTCAATTATATAACCTAAAAAAGCTATGGTAAAAAAGGCTAATAAGAATTTTTTGTCGGCTACAGGAATGTGAATTAAAAAAACAAAACAAGTAAACAATAAGGTGTACGGTGTAAAAGGACTAAAAAAAGCAGGATTCATTACAAATCCGATTGAACCTGAAACATAAACCAGAATCAAGAAATATAAAAAATAAGATTTGTACGTTTCTTTCATTTCAATTCTTTTTCTACTATAAGTTGACTGGCTATTTTTGCACTAAAAAGACATAATGGAATCCCTCCGCCAGGATGCACACTTCCACCTACAAGAAACAAATTTTTAATGCTTGATGAAAAATTAGCATGTCTTAAAAATGCCGCAAATTTATTGTTACTCGAATTGCCGTAAAGCGATCCGCCGTATGAAGAGGTTTGGTTTTCAATATCAATGGGACTTAGTGTACTTTCTGAAATGATGTATTTTTCAATATCAGTTTTCAACATCGCATTAATTTTAGCAACAACATTTTTTCGAATAGTTGCTGCATAATCTATACTTTCGTTTTTATTGTGCGGCACATTGACCATTACAAACCAGTTTTCGCAACCTTCTGGCGCATCATTTTTACAATATTTTGAAGTGATATTGATGTAAACCGTAGGATCATCAGTTGGAAATTGTTTTGAAAACAAATGATCAAATTCTTTTTTATAATCATCACTAAACAAAATATTATGTAGTCCTAACGCCCCAAATTCTTTATTAATTCCCCAATAAAAAACATAAGCACTACTTGATTTCTCTTGTTGAATTAGCTTTTTAGGAGTATAAGATTTTGGCAATAAATACTTGTAAAGCACATGAATATCTACATCACTTCCAACAATATCAAAAGGATAATTGACTCCGCTACTTTTAATTGCAGATATGCGGTTATTAGATCCTACGACTAGGGTTTCAACAGCTGCATTATAATTGATAGTTACATTTGCTTCTTCAGCGAGATGAACCAAATGTGTTGTAATTTGATGCATGCCTTTCTTAGGTAAATAAGCCCCAAGATTAAACTCTAAATGCGAAATCATATTCATCAAAGCCGGCGCTTTATAGGGATTTGAACCATTATAAGTCGCAAATCGATTAAATAACTGTACCGTTTTTGGATTGGAAAATGTTTGCGAATTTTTTTCGTTCATTGTACTGAATAATCCTAAAAATGGAGAAAATAATATCCCTTTAAAAGTCTTAAAATTAATAAAATTTTTCAGTTGATGAAGCGATTGTTTCAAAAACAAATCTTCTGTAGTTTTAAAATAAAAAGCGTTGCGTTTGATGTGTTTTAAAACCGTTTCTTTTTTTTCGTGTAGTTTTAAATGCACTTCCTGTGCGAATTCTTCCAAATTAGCAGATGCTTTTAGTTGCGTTCCATCCGAATAAAAATAATTGGTAATGACATCTAATTTCTGATATTCAAATTGATGAGCGCTAACTTGTAAACTAGTCAATTCATCTATTAACGAAGGTATTGTAAATAAGGAGGGCCCTTTATCGAACCGAAATCCATTTATATTTAGTTCACTCAATTTCCCTCCAGGATAACTATTTTTTTCAAAAATAGTTACCTTAAACCCTTGATTAGCCAGTCGAATTGCCAATGCAAGACCACCAATTCCAGCTCCAATTATACCAACGGTTTTTGTCATTATATTTTTAAATAAAATAGTGACGTAAAATTAATTTTTTACTAAAGGTTAAAAGTATAACAAAAGTTAAAAAATTCCTATAAATATAAAAATCAATTACTAACAAAAAACTTCAAATTTATACTTGTTTAAAGATAAAAACCCCAATTTAGATTATAAATTGGGGTTTTTGGTAAACTATAAAAAAATAAATTATTCTTTTTTCTCTTCTCTTGGAGGTCTTGGTAAAAGTGCTTTTCTTGACACTTTTTCTTTTCTAGTTTTTGGGTCAAGTCCTAAGTATTTTACTTGGAATACATCGCCCATATTTACTACATCCGTAACGTTTTCTGTACGTTCCCAAGCCAACTCAGATACGTGTAATAAAACTTCGTTTCCAGGAGCATCTGTATATTCTACAACAGCACCAAAATCTAACATTTTAATTACTTTTACTTCGTAAGCTTCTCCCATTTGTGGTTTGAAAATGATAGAATCAATTTTAGCCAATACTGCAGCAATTCCATCAGGATCAGTTCCAAGGATTTCAACTACACCTTGCTCATCAACTTCGTTAATAACGATAGTACAACCCGTAGCTTTTTGTAATTCTTGAATTACTTTTCCACCAGGTCCAATTAAAGCTCCAATAAAGTTACCAGGAATTGTTCTCATGATAATTTTTGGCGCATGAACTTTAACATCAGCATTTGGTTTTTCTAATGTTTCCATTAATTTTCCTAAGATATGTAAACGTCCATCACGAGCTTGAGCCAAGGCTTGCTCCATGATTTCATATTTCAATCCGTCAATTTTGATGTCCATTTGACAAGCTGTAATTCCTTCCGAAGTTCCAGTTACTTTGAAATCCATATCTCCTAAATGATCTTCATCACCTAAAATATCAGATAACACTGCAAAACGTTCTCCGTCAGTAATCAATCCCATCGCAATTCCAGAAACTGGTCGAATCATTTGAATACCTGCATCCATTAATGATAATGTTCCAGCGCAAACAGTAGCCATTGAAGAAGAACCATTCGATTCTAAAACTTCAGAAACCACACGAATGGTATAAGGACAATCAGCAGGAATCATATTTTTCAAGGCACGTTGTGCCAAGTTTCCGTGACCAACTTCTCTTCTTGAAGTTCCTCTTAATGGACGCGCTTCTCCTGTAGAAAATGGTGGGAAATTATAGTGTAAATAGAATTTTTCTTCTCCTTGTTCAGATGGCGAATCTATTTGGTTCGCTTCTCTAGAAGTTCCTAAAGTAGCTGTAGCCAAAGCTTGAGTTTCTCCACGGGTAAACAATGCCGATCCGTGAACCGATGGTAAGTAATTTACTTCACTCCAAATTGGACGAATTTCAGTAGTTTTTCTACCGTCCAAACGTGTACCTAAATCTAAAGTTACATTACGAACCGCTTCTTTATTGGTTTTATAGAAGTATTTAGAAACTAAATCTCCGTTTTCTGCTAATTCTTCTTCAGTAAACAAAGCTTTAACTTCTTCTTTTACAGCGTCAAATGCAGCTGAACGCTCGTGTTTAGCTGAACCTTTGCTAGCAATAGCATAAATTTTATCATAAGACGCAGCTTTTACTTTAGCGTAAATAGCGTCGTCCGTTTTTTCAGTTTCGTACGTACGAACTTCTTTTTTTCCAAATGCTTGCGCCAATCTTTCTTGTGCAGCAATTTGAACTTTAATATGTTCGTGAGCAAATTTAATAGCTTCTACCATTTCAGCTTCTGAAATTTCTTTCATTTCTCCTTCTACCATTGCGATAGAATCAGTTGAAGCTCCAATCATCATATCAATATCTGATAATTCTAATTGTGCACGACTTGGATTGATGATGAATTTACCGTCAATTCTTCCAACTCTAGCTTCTGAAATTAACGTTTCAAAAGGAATGTCAGACAAAGCCAATGCAGCTGATGCAGCTAATCCTGCTAAAGCATCTGGCATCACGTCTTCGTCATGAGACATTAATTGAATCATAACTTGTACTTCAGCATGGTAATCAGATGGGAAAAGTGGACGCAATACACGGTCAACTAAACGCATCGTTAAAACTTCGCTATCACTTGGACGCGCTTCTCTTTTGAAGAAACCTCCAGGAAAACGACCTGCTGCTGCAAATTTTTCACGGTAATCTACCGTCAAAGGTAAAAAGTCAATGCCTGGGCTTGCTTTTCTTGAAGAAACAACTGTACCTAATATTACAGTATTTCCAATTCTTACTACTACAGATCCGTCTGCTTGTTTAGCTAAACGACCTGTCTCGATTGTGATGCTTCTTCCATCACCTAAATCGATTTTTTCTACAAATAATTGTGGAATCATAAATTTAATTCTCAAAGGTTATACAAAGGGTTAGTTGTGTTGTTGTGTGTAGTTGTTTGTACCCCAATGAAAAACCAAACTTTTTCTGTTACTATATACAAAACAAAAAGGGGCACAAAGCCCCTTTAGTTGATTATTTTCTAATTCCTAATTCTTTAATAATTTCACGATATCTGTTGATATCTTTTTTCTTTAAATAGTCAAGAAGACTTCTTCTTTTACCTACTAAAAGTACTAACGAACGCTCTGTGTTAAAATCATGACGATTTTTTTTCAAATGCTCAGTTAAGTGAGATATTCTAAATGTGAATAATGCGATTTGCCCTTCAGCAGATCCAGTGTTTTCAGCTTTTCCTCCGTGTTTAGCGAAGATTTCTGTTTTAGTTTCTTTAGTCAAGTACATGCCAATATTATTTTAAATGATTTTTATGTATGAATTGTATGGTTGCAATTCGGATGCAAAGATAAAAATAATTTGGAATTTAGAATTATGTTTTTGAATTTATTTTGAAAATGTTGCAACTTAAGCAATTTTTTCAATCGATTTGAAAGCTCTTTTTAATAAAAACGGAGTTGATAAAGTAGTGATTAACCCCATGATTACAAGCATTGAGAAGATTTCGGTATTGATAATTCCTGCTTTGTAGGCGATGTTTGCAATTACTAATTCCATGATTCCTCTCGCGTTTAAACCAATGCCAAGCGCGAGTGACACTTTGTGGTTTAATCTTGCAAATCTACCTCCAATGTAACCTCCAATAATTTTCGATAAAAAAGAAACAGCAATTATAGCAATTAATAAGGGATAGTTTTGAATGGAAGAAAATTGGAATTCGAGCCCGATACCTGCAAAAAATATGGGTGCTAAAAATCCCATTGCCATACTATTTGTAGTATTATGAAATGTTTCTAAGTGTTTTTTCCCCACCAATTCTTTTGAAATTAACATTGACGCAAAGAAAGCCCCAATTATAAAATGTAATCCTATACTTTCTGTAATTGTTGCAAATATTAAAATAAAAACAAAAAAGACAGCAAACAAAGATTCTTTGCCTTTTAAATAGGTTAGAATCAAATTCAGTTGATTTTCAATAAAATTTTCTTTCTGAGCTAATTTCTGAATTAATTTGTACGTTAAAGCTATAACAATAAGGAAAATAATGAGCTTCAGAACAGTAAAAACAGTTGCTTGAGAAATGTTTGCAAAAGTAGGTTCGACGTCTTTTAAATCTAATAAAATTCCTAAAATCGTCAATGCAATTACATCGTCAAATATAGCCACCGAAATAATTTTTTGGCCTACAGAAGAATTTAATTTTCCCAAATCCATCAGTATCCTAATACTGACCGGTAAGGCAGTAATTGCGACACAAAGACCAATGAAAATAGTTGACATTACATCTTGTCCAAAATAATTTCCTACTAAATATCCTGAAATTAAAGGTATAAAAAAAGCAGCAATTGAAATGATTATATTTCTGCCTTTCATTGATTTTATAATTTCGTCTAAGTGAATTTCGAGTCCAGCAATAATAACCAGAAGGAAAACACCTAGTTCTGAAATTACTTTTAATTCTTCTGTTCGATGAATAAAATTAAGTAGAGTAGGTCCAAGTAATACCCCAGCTAATATTTCGCCAATCATCGCGGGCTGTTTAAAGCGCTCCATTACTTCGCCAAAAAGTCTAGCTAAAACTAATAATATTAATAGATTAGCAAAAAAAGGAAGTTCTAAACTAGGAACACTGAATGGCATAATTAACTTGTATTAAGTTGTAAATGTAAACAAATATATTAAAAAGGCATTGATGTTGTTATCCCTTTAAAATAATTTTACTATTTCTTGATTTACATACTCTAAAAAACGTTCGTCGGCTTCAGAAAAAGGATCTAATTCATGAGAATCAATATCAATTTGACCAATATTAATTCCATTAACAAAAAGAGGAACTACAATTTCTGATTTAACCGTAAAACTACAAGCAATGTAATTATCTTGAGCAGAAACGTCAGGCACTACAAAGTTAGAATTGGAAACTGCTACTTGTCCGCAAATTCCTTTTCCAAAAGGAATAACAGTATGGTCTGTTTGCGCGCCAACATAAGGGCCTAAATGCAATGTTTGTGTTTCATGATTTGCAAAATAAAAACCAACCCAATTGTAATAGGAAACAGAATCGGTTAGCAATTGACAAATGGCTAAAAGTTTTTCATCTCTTGTTTTTTTGGGTTCTAAAACAATTTCAGAAACTAATGGTTTTAAATTGGTAAATAACATTTTTATTTTTTTACAAAAGTATTTATTCTAGACTATATAAAAATCTTTATTTTTGTTAAAATTTTCATCTTCAAAAATTATTCTTATTTGACTAATAATTTCAAGTTTTATCTAACGTAAACAATCAAAATAAATTGTAAATTTGCAGTTATGAACTTTAGAAAATACATAAGTATACTATTAGCCTCACTTATTTTGCTTGCCAATTTAGGTTTGAGTTTTAGTGTGCATTATTGTAAAGATGAGATTGCTTCTGTTTCTTTTCAATTTAAAAAGGAAGAACCTTGTGTTGAAAAAGTTACTTCATGTTGCGCAAAAGAAGCTTCTCATGCATCTTGTTGTTCTGATAAAGTAATTAAAGTTGAAAAGAAAACCGATGACATATTGGTTAAAATCGTTCAGTTAGAACTTCAACCAGTTGTTTTTAATACCGATTGGCAATCAGCTTTTATTGCTTTTAAACCTGAAATTGAGACTTCTAATCGAGTTGGTTTTTATTGCGATTCTCATGCACCACCACTCTATAAACTTAACTGTCAACTCGTTTTTTACGCATAGGTTTATTGTATTTATTCTGTAAATCAAAGAATTAATAACAATAAATAAATGTATTATGTTTAAAAAAATAGTTTTTGCGCTATTCTTCATTTCTTCTTTTGCTTCCGCTCAAGAAACTATAAAAGGAATAGTTACAAACGAAAATAATCAACCATTAGTTGGTGCCAACGTTGCTTGGCAAAATTCGAAATCAGTTACTAAAACGGATGAAAATGGTAATTTTTCAATTGTAAAATCTACCGAAGTTTCTGTTTTAGAGATTAGTTATGAAGGTTTTGAGACTCAAAAAATAGTAGTTAACTCAATCGAAAGCCTAACAATTACTCTCAAAGAAGTAAACAGTCTTAAAGAAATTACCATTTCAAAAACAAAGAAAAGCACCGAACATTCGCTTTATAAAGTTGCGAATGTGCAAACTATGGGACAAAAGGAATTATTAAAAGCGGCTTGTTGTAATTTGTCGGAAAGTTTTAGCACAAATCCATCAATCGATGTCAATTTTTCTGATGCGGTAACGGGTAATCGTCAAATTAAAATGTTAGGTTTAACAAGTCCTTATATTTTAATTACTGATGAAAATATACCTTCTGTTCGTGGTGCTTCACAAGCTTACGGATTGTCTTTTGTGCCAGGTACTTGGGTAGAAAGCATTCAAATTACGAAAGGCGCAGGAAGTGTTATAAACGGTTACGAAAGTATTTCGGGACAAATTAATTATGAGGTATTAAAACCCTTTAATGACATTCCTTTTTTCTTAAATCTGTATGGTTCACAAGACAGCCGATATGAATTAAATACCCATTTCAATCATAAATATTCAGATAAATTAAGTTCAACTTTATTTCTGCATGGTAATACAAGACAAAGTAGAAACGATATGAATGATGATGGATTTTTAGATAATCCAATTGGCAAACAAGTTAATATTTTAAACCGTTGGCAATATAACGATGCCGAAAAGGGTTGGGTTAGTTTTTTAAACCTTCGCTATATGAATGATGAGAAACTGGCAGGACAAGTTAATTTTAATCCTGAAACAGATAAATTTACTACAAATGCTTGGGGAAGCGAAATCAGCACTGAAAAAATTGAGATTTCAAACAAAACAGGCTATGTTTTTCCCGATATGCCTTATCAAAGTTTTGGTTTTCAAAATTCATTTCAATCGCATAAACAAGAATCTTATTTTGGTTTCAATCAATATTCTATACATCAAAAGAGTTTCTATTCAAATCTATTATTCAATTCGATCATATCCAATACAAAGAATAAATTTACCACAGGAATTAATGTTGCACATGATCAATATAATGAAGCGGTTGCGTTGAATTTTAATCGCAATTTTTCTCGAATTGATAACTCAGTAGCAGCCTTTTTTGAATATACATTTGATAATTTAGACAATTTTAGTTTAGTTGCTGGTGCAAGAATTGATCAGCATAATAGATTAGGAACTTTTGTGACTCCAAGGCTGCATATTAGATATAATCCATGGAATCAAGCAGTAATTAGAGCTTCTATTGGAAGAGGAAAACGAGCGGCTAATATTTTTGCCGAAAACCAACAATTATTTGCTTCGAATAGAAATTTATCCATTTTAAATTCTGATGGAAAACTATATGGATTAAATCCCGAAATTGCTTGGAATTATGGAGTAAGTTTTATTCAGAAATTCAAACTTTTAGGAATGAGTTCTGAAGTAGTATTTGATTATTATGTTACTGATTTTCAAAATCAAGCTGTGGTTGATATTGATGCTAATGCCCAGCAAGTGCTATTTTATAATTTAGAGGGAAAAAGTTTTGCTAATTCTTTTCAAGCGGAGTTTAGTATTGAATTGATAAAGCATTTGAACTTTAAATCGGCGTATAAATATTTTGATGTTCAAACGCAATATTCATCGGGTCAATTACAAAAAGCATTACAAGCAAAGCATCGTGTTTTTGGAAATTTATCTTTTGAAACACACATCAAAGAAAAGGGTCAGCAATGGAAATTTGATGTTACATACAATTGGTTAGGAGAACAGCGTTTGCCAAATACTAATTCTAATCCAGTAGCATATCAATTAGCAGATTACGCACCTTCATTTGCAGTTATGAATGCTCAAATTACCCGAACTTTTTCCAGTACTTTTGAATTATATGTTGGAGGAGAAAATATAGGTAATTATAAACAAAATAATGGAATAGTTCAAAGTGAGAATCCTTTTGGGACTTATTTTGATAGTAGTATGTTATATGGTCCTGTTTTTGGTCAAATGTATTACGCAGGATTACGATTTAAAATTAAATAATAACTTAATAATATCAAAAATGAAAAATAGTATAACAGCCATTTTAGTCGCTTTCTTCTCGATATCAGCAGTAGCTCAAGATGCAAAAAGCAAAAATAAAAAAGTTGTCTTTAAAGTAGTTGGTAATTGTGAAATGTGTGAAAAGCGTATTGAAAAAGCTGCTTTTTCAGTCAAAGGAGTTAAAAGCGCTGAATGGCATGTAGATTGTCAGGATATTCATTTATTAATTGATGAAACAAAATGTTCAAAAGAAGACGTTGCAAAAGCAATAGCTTTTGTAGGCCACGATACTGAATTTGTAAAAGCTGAAGACGCTGTCTATGAAAAACTTCATGGATGTTGTTTGTATGAAAGAATCAAATAAATCAGCAAAATAAAACCCCGATTTGAGATTACAAATCGGGGTTTTTATTAACTAATTGTATTATTTATTTACTACATCATTCCAGGCATACCTCCGCCCATTGGCATGGATGCAGATTCTTCTTTAATATCAATCAAAGCACATTCAGTAGTTAAAATCATGCCTGCTACAGAAGCTGCATTTTCTAAAGCTACACGAGTTACTTTTTTAGGATCGATAATTCCAGCAGCTAACATTTGAACATATTCTCCTGTTTTTGCATTGAATCCGAAATCGTCTTTTCCATCAGTAACTTTTGCAATTACTACAGAACCTTCTCCACCCGCATTTTCAACAATAGTTCTCAATGGAGATTCAACAGCTTTATTGATGATTTGAATTCCTGTTGCTTCGTCTGCATTTTCTGCTTTTATGTTTGCTAAAGCTGCTTTTGCTCTCACTAATGCAACACCACCACCAGCAACAATTCCTTCTTCAACCGCTGCACGAGTAGCATGTAAAGCGTCGTCAACTCGATCTTTTTTCTCTTTCATTTCTACTTCAGAAGCAGCTCCTACATATAAAACGGCAACGCCACCAGCTAATTTAGCTAAACGTTCTTGCAGTTTTTCTTTATCATAATCAGAAGTTGTTGTTTCAATTTGTGATTTGATTTGGTTTACTCTTGCTTTAATGTTGTCAGCAGCTCCAGCTCCATTCACAATTGTAGTATTGTCTTTGTCAATTGTTATGTTCTCTGCTGTTCCTAACATGTCTAAGGTAGTATTTTCTAATGAATAACCACTTTCTTCAGCAATTACAGTTCCACCAGTTAATATAGCGATATCTTCTAACATTGCTTTTCTTCGGTCACCAAAACCGGGTGCTTTTACAGCAGCAATTTTTAATCCACCTCTTAATTTATTTACTACTAAAGTTGCTAATGCTTGTCCGTCAACATCTTCAGCAATGATTAATAATGGTCTTCCAGATTGTGCTACAGGTTCTAAAACGGGTAGTAATTCTTGCAAGTTTGATATTTTTTTATCGTATAATAAAACGTATGGATTGTTTAATTCAGCAACCATTTTATCAGCATCTGTTACAAAGTAGGGTGACAAATAACCTCTATCAAACTGCATACCCTCAACAACATCAACATAGGTCTCCATTCCTTTTGCTTCTTCCACAGTGATAACGCCTTCTTTTCCAACTTTTGAAAAAGCTTTAGCAATTAAATCACCAATAGTTTCATCATTATTAGCAGAAATTGATGCCACTTGTTTTATTTTTTCTGAAGAATCACCCACAGCAACTGCTTGCTTGCCTAATTCAGCAACAATAGTTTCCACGGCTTTATCGATTCCTCTTTTTAAATCCATTGGATTAGCTCCAGCAGCTACATTTTTTAAACCTTCTTTTACAATAGCTTGTGCTAATACGGTAGCAGTAGTAGTTCCGTCACCAGCTAAATCATTGGTTTTAGAAGCTACTTCTTTAACCATTTGCGCTCCCATATTTTCTAATGGATCTGCTAATTCGATTTCTTTTGCTACTGAAACCCCATCTTTAGTTACTGTTGGTCCGCCAAAAGATTTTGAAATAATCACATTTCTACCTTTTGGACCTAATGTTACTTTTACTGCATTTGCTAATGCATCAACACCGCGTTTTAAACCATCGCGAGCTTCAATATCAAATTTTATATCCTTTGCCATTTTAATTTTTGTTTAAAGTTTTTAAGGTTGTTTTTGTTTAAAGTTGAACAACCAATAAATAATATTTTCAGAAATTAAAGTTTTTTAACTTGAAACTTTAAACCTGAAACTAAGAGTTTTATAATATTGCATAAATTTCATCTTCTTTCATAATCAGGTAATCTTTTCCTTCATATTTGAATTCGGTACCAGAGTATTTACCATAAAGTACGGTGTCGCCCACTTTAACGGTCATAGTGTAGTCTTTTTTGCCATTTCCTACGGCTACTACAGTTCCTTTTTGTGGTTTTTCTTTTGCAGTATCTGGAATAATTATCCCAGATGCAGTTGTTGTTTCAGCTGCCAACGGAGCTATAACAACTCGGTCTGAAATAGGTTTAATGTTTAATGACATAATTGCTTTTTTTGATTGTTATATTTTCTTTTTTATTTATTCAGAAATTGTGCCATTTTAATTTCATGCCATTTTTTCTGAAATAAAAAAGCCAGCACTGACAGGCTGGCATTTTTAATATAATGATTAATTCTTACTTTGTAGAATCTTTTGCAACTGGAGCAGTTGTTTGTTTGTTTGGTTCAAGAGTTTTTGGAGTAGCTGTTGAAGTATCCGTATTTTCTTGCCCTAAAATTTTAGAATCTGTAGCAGCATTTCCACCATTAAAACTTATACTTGACAATAAGATTAAAGCAATAAGTATTCCTCCTAAAGTCCAAGTACTTTTATCTAAAAAGTCGGTTGTTTTTTGAACACCACCTAATTGTTGAGAACCTCCAAAAGAAGATGATAAACCACCACCTTTAGGATTTTGAACCATAATCGCTAAGATTAATAAAAAACATACTATTGTTATTGCAATTAAAAAACCTGTGAATCCCATAATTAATTATTATTTTGTTGTAAATTTTTGATTTCATTTATTTGGTCTGCAAAGAAACTACTTTTTTCTGGATATTTCAAAATTAATATTTCAAAAGCTTGTATTGCTTTATTATATTTTTTTTGTTCTAAATACACCTTGGCTAGCGTTTCGGTCATCAAATGTCTTGGTTCTTCAATACTTTTGATATTATTTTCAGGAGTATGCCCGATATCTTTAATTGGAGGAATTTTTGGATTTGCTTCAATAAATTTGTCAATCAGGGCTATTTTTTTTTGTTTTTCAGCTTCTAAATTTGAACCATTTTCCAAAATATCTCGCTGAATAGGGTTTGATTTGGTTAGTTGTAACCATTCTTGAAACGAATGCTTTTCTGATTTTGAAAAAGATAAAGGAACGCCAATTCCTAATTTATCTTCTGGAGTTGATGTAAATTCTTCGTTTTCTTTTTCGACAATTGAATTTGTTTCGGGTATAATCTTTTCAATGGCATGAACATCAATGTCTAAAATATATTTTTGAATCGCATCTATTTTTTCTTGTTGAATTGTTGTGAAATTCTCAGAAGTGATGAAATCAAATAAAATAGTTCGATCGGTGGTGTATGCTGCCGTTTTTTTTAATTCATAATTATATCTAAAACTTTCTTGATTAAACAATCCTTTCAAATGTAGAGCACGCGCTGCTTGAAAATAGGGATATTGCAATACCACATTTTCTAGCGCGATTGTCTGTTTTTCATTCGTCGCTTCAGGTTTGTTTAAAAGATAAGTTAAATCGGATATATTCAAAATTATAAAATTATTTTGTTACCATTTTGCTAATGATTCATTAAAAATATCTTGGGTAATTCGTTCGAAAATTTCTTCTAAACCTGCAGATAATTTCGAGCCCACTAACTGTTCATTCGCGTCAAAATCATAAAAAAAGGAGAATCTTTTTTCAAAGTTATCATCTTCTTTATTTCTGTTTGAAAATCTAACATTTACAGCAATTGTTAATCTGTTTTGCGCTGCTCTTTGGTCTGCCGTTGCCGTCATTGGAGAAATTCTATAGTCCACAATTTCTCCTTCATATAATAATTCGCCTCCTTGATTAACTAAATTTAAATTGGTCTGGTTTTGAATTATATCTTGTAATTCTCTTGTAAATTTTAAATCAATTCCAGGTTCAATTAGATCGGCATTGTTTTGGAAATAATTCACCTGAAATGTCTTTGCATTAACAGGTTTTGCTCCGGTGAAATTGTAAATTCCACAACCATTTAAAAGCAGTGTAATTGTAATACTTAAAACAATAATTACATATTTCATTATAAATCGTATTGTTTAATTTTTCTATATAAAGTGCGTTCAGAAATTCCTAATTCATCTGCAGCAGCTTTTCTTTTTCCTTTATTGCGTTCTAAAGATTTTTTAATTAATTCTATTTCTTTAGCTTCTAAACTTAATGTTTCTTCTTCATCAACGGTTTCGGCAAATAAGTAATTATCTTCATCTTCAAATTCTTCCGCAATCAAATTGCTTTGAGTAGGAATCATTTCTACTCTTGGTTTTTCTTCAAAAATAGTATTTTCTTCTGAATTTCCGTATATTTTTTGGATTAATCCTTTATTTGTTTCTTGAACTTTGGAACTTCCATTTTGCATTAACTCCATCGTAAGTTTCTTCAAATCGTTCAAATCACTTTTCATATCAAAAAGTACTTTGTATAAAATTTCACGTTCGTTACTGAAATCACTTTCTGATTTTTTTGTGCTTATTACTGATGGTAAATTCTGATTTTCAACAGGTAAATAAGACAAAAGTGTTTGCGATGAAATTTCACGTTTCGTTTCTAAAACAGAAATTTGTTCGGCAACATTGCGCAATTGGCGTATATTTCCACTCCATTTATATTTTAATAAAAATTGAATGGCTTCTTCTTCCAGTTTAATAGGTGGCATTTTGTATTTATAGGCAAAATCTGCAGCAAACTTTCTAAAAAGCAAGTGAATATCTTCTTTTCGATCGCGAAGGGGTGGCAACATAATATCTACCGTACTCAATCTATAATATAAGTCTTCTCGAAATTTACCTTTTTCAATGGCATCAAACATATTCACATTCGTAGCCGCTACAATTCTAACATTTGTTTTTTGAACTTGTGATGAACCCACTTTAATGAATTCCCCATTTTCTAAAACACGTAACAAACGTACTTGTGTGGTTAACGGTAATTCGCCTACTTCGTCCAAAAAAATAGTTCCGCCATTGGCTACTTCAAAATAACCCTCACGCGCCCCAGTTGCGCCAGTAAATGAACCTTTTTCATGTCCAAAAAGTTCACTATCAATAGTTCCTTCTGGAATGGCGCCACAGTTTACAGCAATGTATTTTCCGTGTTTTCTGTGCGAAAGAGCATGAATAATTTTCGGAATATTTTCTTTACCCACACCACTTTCACCAGTTACTAATACCGAAATATCCGTTGGAGCTACCTGAATGGCTTTCTCCACGGCACGATTGAGTTTTGGGTCGTTCCCAATAATTTCAAATCGTTGTTTTATAGCTTGTACTGATTCCATTTTATAATTTATAATTAATTAATTGACAATTGATAATTTAGTTATTTCCTAATTGTTCATTATCCATTGTTAATTTTTAATTGTTTTGGTTCATTAGTTCAGAATATCCAACCGCTTCTCCAATCAATGTTGCTGCGGTGCAATCTGTGATTTTTACTAACACAAATTCGCCTACTTTGTAATTTTCTTTTGGGAAAACTACTACGGTGTTTTGCGAATTTCTTCCACTCCAGTGTGCATCAGAACGTTTTGATTCTTTTTCTATCAATACTTCTACTTCTTGTCCAATGAAACGTTGTGTTCTTTCTAAACCTATTTTTTGTTGCAAATCGATGATTTCGTTTAAACGTCTTTTCTTCACTTCTTCAGGAACGTCGTCTTCCATTTTTCTGGCAGCTAATGTTCCTGGGCGTTCAGAATACGCAAACATAAATCCGAAATCATATTTTACATATTCCATCAAACTCAAGGTATCTTGATGATCTGCTTCTGTTTCTGTTGGGAAACCCGCAATCATATCTTGCGATAACGAAATATCTGGAATAATTGCATATATTTTATCAATCAACGCCATGTATTCTTCACGGGTGTGTTGACGATTCATTGCTGCAAGAATTCTTGTGCTTCCACTTTGTACTGGTAAGTGAATGTAGTTGCAAATATTGTGGTGTTTTGCCATTGTTTCAATAACTTCCACATGCATATCTTGCGGATTTGAAGTAGAAAAACGAAAGCGCATTTTTGGAAACAACGTTGCGCATTTGTCTAGCAATTGTGCAAAATCCATCGCTGTTGCTTTTTGCATTTCGGTAGCTTTGTCGTAGTCTTTTTTCAAACCACCACCATACCAAAGGTAACTGTCTACATTTTGTCCTAACAAAGTTACTTCTTTAAATCCTCTATCGTATAAATCTTGAATTTCGTCAATAATACTCTGTGTTTCACGACTACGCTCACGCCCACGTGTAAAAGGAACCACGCAAAAGGTACACATATTATCACAACCTCTTGTAATGGATACAAATGCATTTACACCATTACTATTTAAACGAACAGGTGAAATATCGCCATAGGTTTCGTCTTTTGACAGAATTACGTTGATGGCATCTCTTCCTTCTTCTACTTCGGCTAATAAATTAGGTAAATCTTTATAAGCATCAGGTCCAACGACCATGTCAACAATTTTCTCTTCTTCTAAAAACTGACTTTTCAAACGCTCCGCCATACAACCAAGAACCCCAACTTTCATCGTAGGATTAATTTTTTTAACTGCGTTGTATTTTTCTAAACGTTTACGAATCGTTTGTTCCGCTTTATCGCGAATAGAGCAAGTATTTACCAAAACTAAATCGGCATCTTCTAAGTTTTGAGTCGTGTTGTATCCGTTTTCATAAAGTATAGACGCCACAATTTCGCTGTCCGAAAAATTCATTTGGCAACCATAGCTTTCTATGAAAAGTTTTTTTGTATTTCCTTCTTTTTGGTCAAGCACTAAACTTTGTCCTTGTATTTTTTCGTCAATTTCCTTTTCCATACTAAAGATCTACTTTGATTCATTCCGAAGTTTCGGATTGCAAAGATAATACTAAAATCTAAAATATGACAAGATGTCAGTAAAGGTTTAACAAGATTTTTTAATTATTTTTTATGGGTTGTCTTTAATTTTAATTTTTTATTGGTTTTTTTCTTCACTATAATAGGTGTAAATTAGTATCAAATGGAATTAAATATTGGTAAAAATGTAATAGAGAAGTCAAAATTTAAAAAAAATAGATACTTTTGCCGAACAAACATCAAAGTGAAATGGCAAAGAATTTAGTAATCGTTGAGTCACCAGCTAAGGCAAAAACCATCGAAAAATTTCTAGGAAGCGACTACCAAGTTGAGTCGAGTTATGGGCATATAGCCGACTTGCCTTCGAGAGAAATAGGAGTAGATGTAGCTAATGGGTTTAAACCTAAATATGAAGTTTCGGCCGATAAAAAAGCATTGGTGACCAAATTAAAAGGATTAGCTAAAAATGCCGAAATGGTTTGGTTAGCTTCCGATGAAGACCGCGAAGGAGAAGCGATTTCTTGGCACTTATCTGAAGAATTAAATTTAAAACCCGAAAAAACAAAACGCATCGTTTTTCATGAAATTACGAAAACGGCTATTCAAAAAGCCATCGAAAATCCAAGAGGAATTGATTACAATCTTGTAAATGCGCAACAAGCACGAAGAGTTTTAGACCGTTTAGTAGGTTATGAATTATCGCCAGTACTTTGGAAAAAGGTAAAAGGAGGGTTGTCTGCGGGTCGTGTGCAATCGGTTTCTGTTCGGTTAATTGTGGAACGTGAACGCGAAATTCAAAATTTCAATCCAGAAGCTTCCTACAGCATCACTGCAGAATTTACAAACGAAGCAGGAAAAACATTCAAAGCTAAATTACCCAAAAACTTCGCTACTAAAAAAGAAGCAGAGGATTTCTTAACTAAAAATATTGGTTCAACCTATAAAGTAGGAGATTTAGAAACCAAACCCACAAAAAAATCACCAGCAGCACCTTTTACAACTTCAACGCTGCAACAAGAAGCAGCTAGAAAATTGTATTTGCCTGTTGGAATTACGATGCAAATTGCTCAACGTTTGTACGAAGCCGGTCTTATAACCTACATGAGAACCGATAGTGTAAATTTATCGCAAGAAGCCATGGCGGCAGCTCAAGCTGAAATTACAAGTTACTATGGAAAGGAATTTTCGAAGCCAAGAAGTTTCAACACCAAATCAAAAGGAGCACAAGAAGCACACGAAGCCATTCGTCCAACCGACATGTCGCGTCATACCGTAAATATTGATAGAGATCAAGCGCGTTTGTATGATTTAATTTGGAAAAGAACTTTGGCATCTCAAATGAGCGATGCCGAACTGGAAAGAACCAATGTAAAAATTGAAGCTAGTAATCATTCGGAAACGTTTTCAGCAACTGGAGAAGTAATCAAGTTTGAAGGTTTCTTAAAAGTGTATTTAGAAGGACATGATGATGATGAAGAGGAACAAGAAGGCATGTTGCCTGCTTTAAAAGTTAATGAAAAATTGACCAATAATTATATCACGGCTACCGAACGTTTTTCTCGTGCGCCAAGTCGTTATACCGAAGCTTCTTTGGTAAAAAAATTAGAAGAATTAGGAATTGGTCGTCCGTCAACCTATGCGCCAACAATTTCCACAATTATTGCCAGAACGTATGTTGAAAAAGGAAGTTTTGAAGGTCAAGAACGAAAATACACGCAAATACTTTTAAAAAATAGCGAAGTAAAAGTGCAAGTTTTAACTGAAAATGTTGGTTCAGATAAAGGAAAATTAGTTCCAACGGATATCGGAATTATCGTGAATGATTTCTTGGTAAAAAACTTCGGAACTATTTTAGATTATAATTTCACGGCAAAAGTGGAGCAAGATTTTGATGAAATTGCAGAAGGAAAAGTGGATTGGGCAAAAATGATGAATGATTTCTACAGCCATTTCCATCCAAATGTAGTTGATGTTGAAAAAAATGCCGATAGAGAAAGTGGAGAACGTATTTTAGGAATGCATCCGGTTTCAGGAAAACAAGTATCGGTGCGTTTAGGGAAATATGGAGCAATGGCTCAAATTGGTGATTTTGAAGAAGAAAATAAACAATTTGCAAGTTTACGACCAGATCAAAATATCGGTAACATATCTTTAGAAGAGGTATTGAATTTATTCTTACTTCCAAAACAATTAGGCACCTACAAAGGAGAAGAAATTGAAGTAAACAATGGTCGTTTTGGACCTTATGTGAAATTTGGAACCCAATTCATTTCGTTACCAAAAGGAGTTGATCCAATGGATGTAACCATGGAAACCGCTCAAGGTTTAATTGATGAAAAAGCACAAGCAGATGCGCCTATTGGAACGTATGATAATTTACCCATTCAAAAAGGTGTTGGGCGTTTTGGTCCTTTCATTAGATGGAACGGAATGTTTATCAACGTGAATAAAAAATACAATTTCGATAATTTATCTCAGTCAGATTTGAATGAGTTGATTGAAGAAAAGCAACAAAAAGACGTTGATAAAGTGCTTCACAATTGGACAGAAGAAGGCATTAAAGTAGAAAAAGCACGATGGGGTCGCTCTGTGATAACTAAAGGAAAAATCAAAATTGAATTAAGCAAAGACGTTGATGCTAGTAAGTTAACATTAGCACAAGTTCAGGACTTAATTGAAAAGAAAACACCTGCAAAAAAAGCATCTGCAAAAAAAGCAACTACTAAGAAAACAACCACAAAAAAGAAATAGCCAATGGTTTTCGATTTTTTGCAACCCGTTTCTTCAGCTGTAGAAGAATATATTTCAACCTTAAGTAATCAAACATTAGGTAAAAAAGTGGTGCTTCATACCCAAACCGATTTTCCGGTATTGGAAAACATTGCTTTAGCCTTAATTACAGTAAATGAGAGTAGAGGAGCAGCAAAAGAAAATGAAGATTGTGATTTTGATAGTTTTAGAAAAGAATTTTATAGTTTATATCCAGGCAATTGGGCTGTTTCGCTGGCTGATTTAGGTACAATTGAAGCTGGTGCTAGTATAGAGGATACTTATTTTGTATTGAAAAAACTAGTCGAAGAACTTGTAAAGAAAAGAATTATTCCAATAGTTATTGGTGGAAGTCAAGATTTGACTTATGCGATGTATCGAGCTTATGATAATTTAGATCAAATGGTGAATTTAGTATCTGTGGATAATCAATTTGATTTTGCTAAAGAAAATGCATTACCATTCAATTCATATTTGTCTAAAATTATTATTGAAGAGCCTACAAATTTGTTTAATTATGCAAATTTAGGGTACCAAACTTATTTTAATTCACAGGAAGAAATTGATTTGATTGAAAAGATGTATTTTGAAGCATATCGATTAGGTGAAGTGGCAACAAATATTGCTATAGCCGAACCTATTTTTCGGGATGCCGATTTAGTGAGTATTGATGTTACGGCAGTTCAATCGTCCTATTCTGGAAATTTTTCAGAATTCAATCCGAACGGTTTTAATGGAAAAGAAATATGTTCATTAACTCGATATGCCGGTATTAGTGATAAAGTTTCGGCTTTTGGAATATTTAATTTTAATACCGTTTCGCAGGAAGAAATTTTAATTGCTCAAATGGTTTGGTATTTTATTGAAGGATTTAGTTTCAGATCCAATGAGTATCCTTTTGGAAGCAAAGAAAAGTTTATTAAGTATATTGTCCCAATTGATGAAGAAGAATTAGTGTTTTACAAAAGCAATATTTCAGGCCGATGGTGGATTGAAATCCCATTTTTAACAAATGTTAATAATAAATTGAAAAGAATTACGTTATTACCTTGTACGAATGAAGATTATTTAGCAGCTTGCGAACAAGAAATACCTGAAAGATGGTGGAAGGCACAACGAAGAAATATAGTCTAAGTGGTTATGTTTTAAGCTGTTTTATTAATAAAATAAGTATGAATTTATAAAAAACACATATTTTTTGCACGTTTTTTCAAAAAAAATTGTTTTTTTCAAAATTATTGAATAGGTTTACGCCCTTAAAAATGTATACAATTAACCCAAATTTATATGAAGAAGTTCATTGCATTTTCAGCAATTTTATCCTTATTTATCAGTTGTGGTAAAGGCGATAGAGGAGAATTAGTCGGAGTTAAAGGCAAAAAATGGCATCCTGAGAAACCTTACGGGATGACATTAGTTCCTGGAGGAGCCTTTATCATGGGTAAATCAGATGATGATTTAGCTAATATCCAAGACGCACCTACTAAAACAGTTACAGTTACCTCATTTTACATGGATGAGACGGAAATTACCAACAATGAATACCGTCAGTTTGTAAATTGGGTAAAAGATTCAATCATTAAAACTCGTTTAGCAATCACTGCAGATGAGCAGGACAAAAAACCAGGTACCGGTGGTATCGGGGAATTTGCTTTTGCAGATGCTGATACTACAAAGATGTCTGTTTATGATAAATACATGTATAAAAACTATTACAGTGTAGGTTCAGATGATGATATGTATTCAGGTAGAAAACTAAGCCAAAAAATCAAACTTATTAAAGAAACTAAAAAGTATCCTGATGAGTTATATGTTGAGGTAATGGATTCTATGTATTTGCCAGAATCAGAATCGTACAATGGTTTAAAAACTATTGACGCATCAAAATTAAAATTCAAATACAATCAGGTTGATTTAAATAAAGCGGTTAAAAAGAAAGGTAGAAAAAATTTCTATGAAAAAACTCCGCCTATCGAAATATACCCTGATACAACAGCTTGGATTAAAGATTTTGCTTATTCCTATAATGAGCCAATGCACAACAACTATTTCTGGCACCAAGCCTACGGTGATTATCCAGTAGTGGGTGTTTCATGGAATCAATCAAAAGCATTTTGTGCTTGGAGAACCATGTACAAAAATGGATACATCAAAAAGAAAAAAGGAAGAAATCAAGTAAATGAGTTTAGATTACCAACTGAAGCAGAATGGGAATATGCTGCTAGAGGAGGAATCGAAGGCGCTACTTACCCATGGGGAGGTCCTTATGCCAAAAATGACAGAGGTTGTTTCTTAGCAAATTTCAAACCGGTTCGTGGAGATTATGCAGCAGACGGTGCTTTATACACGGTTGAAGCAAAATCTTATGAGCCAAATGATTTCAACCTATACAACATGGCTGGAAATGTAGCAGAATGGACGGAGTCTTCTTATTTTGCAGAATCTTATGAATTTGTATCAACTATGAATCCAAATGTATCTGATAGAACAAACCAACGAAAAGTAGTACGTGGTGGTTCATGGAAAGATGTAGGATATATGATGCAAGTTTCAACTCGTGATTTCGAATATGCTGATTCAGCAAGAAGTTATATCGGATTTAGAACTGTTCAAGATTATATGGGAACAGTTTCTACCGGAAAAAACCCTAAATAGTATTAAACCAATTTTATTATAATTAACTTAACTAACAAATTTATTTATTATGGCATTATTAAGCAAAAAAACAATGGGTTTCCTTTATGGAATGGGAGCAGCAGTAGTAATCGTTGGAGCATTATTCAAATTACAACATTGGACTGGTGCAGATATTATGCTTATCATTGGATTATTAACAGAGGCAGCTATCTTTGCTTTATCAGCTTTTGAACCGGTTGAAAAAGATTTAGATTGGTCTTTAGTATACCCAGAATTAGCTGGAGGTGAATCTACTGGTAAAAAAGCAAAAGGTGAAAGCCCAGCTGAAGCACAAGGATTATTATCTCAAAAATTAGATAATATGCTTAAAGAAGCTAAACTAGATGCTGAATTAATGGCAAGCTTAGGAAATAGCATTAAAAACTTTGAAGGTGCTGCAAAAAGTATCTCTCCTACTGTAGATGCTATGGCGGGTCAAAAGAAATATGCTGAAGAAATAGCTGCTGCAGCTTCAAATATGGAAGCTTTAAACGGTTTATATAAAGTTCAATTAGATAGTGCAGACAGAAACGCACAAGCCAATCAAGAAATTGTAGAAAATGCTGCTAAATTAAAAGAGCAAATGCAATCAATGACTTCAAACATTGCGTCTTTAAACGCTGTTTACGGAGGTATGCTTACTGCTATGAGTAACAGAGGATAATTAGTTTTATCAGTAAATTTATTAATTAAAACTAATTTAAAGAAAAAATGGCAGGAGGAAAATTAACCCCTAGACAGAAGATGATTAACCTGATGTATCTGGTTTTCATCGCAATGTTGGCACTAAACATGTCAAAAGAAGTACTATCAGCTTTTGGAAATTTTAACGACAAATTTTCAGAGTCAAATAGATTAACAGACGATTCTAACGGTAATTTATTATCTGCTTTAAATACAAAGGCAGCTGATGAACCAGCTAAATATGCTGAGCCAGCAAGAAAATCAAAAGAAGTTGCTAAGATTTCTAAAGATTTTGTTGCTTTTTTAGAAACGGTAAAAGCTGAAGTTACAGAAGGATATGAACCAGATGAAAAAACTGGTAAATTACCTTTCGAGTCAATGGATAAATCAACCATCGATGAAAAATGGTTTAAAGGTGATGGATATAGCCCAAGAGGTAAAGAAATTGTTTCAGCAATTGATAAATATGTTTCGGATATCAAAAAGGTATTAGGAAATGATGTAAAATATATTCCTTTTATCAAAGAGATTGAAAAGAAATTTTCAACGGCAGATATTGCAGATAAAGAGGGAGTTAAAAAACCGTTTTTAGATTATAAAGCAAAAGGATTTCCAGCTGTATCTACATTAACTTTTGTTACTGCAATGCAGAATGATGTTAAAAATACAGAAGCAGGAGCTTATAACTTATTCTTAGGAAACGCCTTAAAAACTGCCGCTTCCATGAAAAATTTTCAAGCCATTGTTGTTTTAGAAAAAAATGTTTTTTTCCAAGGTGAAACAGTTAAGGGTAAAGTGGTTTTAGGTCGTTATGATGCTAATACAGTTCCTACATCATTTAATGGACCTGGAAAAATTGAAAATGGACAAGCAGTTATTTCTACTACCGCTGGTTCTATTGGTGAACAAAGAATATCAGGTAAGTTTGGATTCTTAGAGGATGGTAAAGAAATTCCATTGGCTTTTGAAGGTACTTATGTGGTTGTTCCAAGACCTAACCAAGCGATTATTTCTGCTGACAAAATGAACGTAGTATATCGTGGTGTTCCTAACCCTATTTCTATTTCGGTTCCTGGTATTGCTTCTAACAAAGTTAATGCAAGTGCGCCAGGTATGTCTAAAGTAGGTGATGGTAAATTTATGTTAAAAGCAGGTTCTGGTAGTGAGGTAAAAATTAATGTTACAGCTACTATGCCAGACGGTAAACTAATGTCTAGTGCTCAAGTATTTAGAATCAAAGGTCTTCCAGCTCCAACAGGAAAAGTGGGTGGAGCCGAAAAAAATTCTGGACCTAAGAATAACTTAGAGGTATGTTCCGTTACTGCTACGATGGAAGATTTTGATTTTCCAGTTACTGTTAATGTAACTCAGTTTAATATTAAAGTTCCTGGTCAACCTACTATTGTGGTTTCTGGTAATAAAATGGACTCAAGAGCAAAAGCAGCAATTGCTAAGGCTTCTAGAGGCGATATCGTTATCATTTCTGAAATTAAAGCAAGTTTTGTAGGAATTGATCAAGTTGCTAAAAGAGTTTCAGCTTGTACATACGAAATAAAATAAAATTACGTTTTGTGTTTAGTTGATAAACCAAATAAAAATGAACAAAATGAATTGGAAAAATAGTATTGTAATTATAGTATTAGGTTTAAGTTCAACTTTTACCTTTGCTCAGTCTAATCTATTAAATGCTAAAAAACCCGAACAAATCGGAAAGAAAACAGCAGCAGAATTAAGTGCAGACAACGATAAACCATTGCCTTATGGTTATGTTCACGATAGAGATATTTTGATGGGTAAACGTACTTGGGAAATTATTGATTTAGATGAAAGAGTTAACTTTCCGCTTTATTTTCCAGTAGATGGTGATGTGATGACTTCACCAGATCGTAGACCACTTTACAATGTCTTAGTAGCCGCAATCAAAGAAGGTAAAATTTCTGATGTATTTGATTCAAGTTATTTCACCACAAAGAAAACCTTGAAAGATATTGAATCTTCTTTGTTCAAAATTGATACTTCAGATGTAGGTAGAGATCAAATGAATGAAGACATTAATGCTTATCGTAATGGTACTAAAAAGATATCGGAAGAATACATTAGAAAAACTGAAATTCAGGCTTATAATGTAGATTCCTATAAAGTAGCTGGATATTGGTATTTTGATAAAAGACAAGGAGAACTAAAATACAGACTTTTAGGTATTTGCCCAATGGTTCCTGATGTATATGAAATGGATAATGCAAATCCTGAAATGATTGAATTGTTTTGGGTCTATTTTCCTGCCGCTAGAGATGTTTTACATAGTGCAAAAGCCTTCAATAACAGAAACTCTGCAATGGCCTTTACATTTGACCATTTGTTAAATGCAAGACGTTTTAGTGGTGTTATTTATCAAGAAGAAAATGTGTATGGAGATCGTTTGATCAAAGATTACATGAAAGAAAATGCACAAATGCAATTATTAGAATCGGAGCGTGTTAAAGAGAAAATTCGCGATTTCGAACAAGATATGTGGAATTATTAATAGTATTT